>CBFGNI010000188.1:0-5828 GCA_965650105.1 uncultured bacterium
TCGGTTAAAGTGTGAAGAAAGGCTACCAGGTCTTTCTTTTCTTTTTCTGTGAGGTTGAGCCTGTCGCCGGGCAAGGTTTGATTTTCCACCTCCAGGCCCAGGCCGGTACCCCCACCCCTGTTGTAGAAATCAATAACATCCTCTAAAGTTTTAAAAACACCATTGTGCATATATGGCGCAGTAAGGGCAATATTGCGCAATGAGGGTGTTTTGAATGAACGCACCTGGTGCGGCATTTTATACAAATGGTATTTACCCGAATCCGCATCCAGAACCGGGTGCAATGTATCGGCTGTAGCAGGTATACCTAATACCTCGCTTTCCATTTTATCGTACATAGGGGGCACCGCACCACTGAATAAAGGTACGTAATGGCAGGTACCGCACTTTCCTTTACCCATGAACAAATTAAACCCTGCTATCTCGCTTTTATTCATCGCGGTCTTATCACCACGCATATATTTATCGAAGGGAGAGTTAAGACTTGTTAAAGAACGCACATAGGCAGCCAAAGCTATTTTTATATTCGACTTCCTCCATTTATCTGTTGAACTGGCAAAGGCTTTATCGAATAACTGCTGGTATTCTTTATTTGTTTTCAATCCCGCTATTATCTCGTTCAGGTCGCCCCCCATTTCCTGCGTATTCAATACCACATCGTGCACCTGGTCTTCAAGAAATGCAATGCGGCTATCGTAAAATTGTACTGGCTGCAACGATGCATTAATAAGTGTTGGTGTATTGCGCAGCAGATTTCGGTCGCCTGACAATGAGGCATTCAATGCCATACCATCTGTAAAAGCACGTTGCGGTTCGTGGCAGCTTACACAGGCACGTTTACCGTTGCCCGAAAGCATAGGCTCGCTAAACAACTTTTTTCCCAAGGCAATAAGCTCGGGCGATGCTGGTACAGTACCTGTAGGGGCGAAATAATACATATTGAAAGCCCCCGGCTGAAAGATGTCAACATTATCGGGGTTTACTGCGCGTAGTTGTATGACAAAAGGAATATTTCTTTCCACCTGCAGCGCGTGCATTTGCCCCATGATAGGGTTAAGATATGCTGTTATAAACATAGCCCTGTCGAAAGAATTGAAATCAGTATGGGCATTAGTGTATGCGATGGCATCCCCGCACAACTTTATTAGTGCAGGTACGTTGTAATATTTAAATATTTCCTGTAGCGACTCTAATGTAGCCGTAGCTTCAGCGATACTATTGAAAGCTACCGGGGAATCGAAGCCTGAAATTCCCTTTGCCAGCAAACGATATATATTGAGGCGGGCCGCATCAAATACATCTTCACTATCTAACTGCAAGCCTTTATTATACTGCTTTACTTTTTCAACCCTATTGATAAGGCTGCTGATCTCGTTGGTAATGATCAGCCTGCTTTCGGGAGTCAGCTCTTCAAAAACGGGCTCTTCCAATACCTGAAAACCGGTTGGGTGTTGCGGTTCTTCGGGTTCAGCAGCATCAGCTTCCAGCAATGCCGCGCCATTTAGTTTATTTGCAGCGGCAGGATAGAAGTATTCAATTAGAAATTCAATACGCTTATAATATTTACGGCAATCTTTAAAATGTTGCCTTATTATATCTTCAGAAGCGGCGGGTACAATTTCATTAAATATTAATAGCTCTTTTTCAAGTGTATCGAGCTGATGGGAAAAATAGATTGCCACCTTCTGTTCAGGTGTTTCATTATTGGCCTGTGCCGATATAAGAATAAAAAACAAGATAGAAAGCACTGACAATACCAGCACCCTTGCTTTGCTCTGTAACATTGTAAAATCTTTTTAAAAAGTGACCTGCGTATCAGGCAACCATTTTTTAATTCTTTCTTTTTCTCTTTCGCTCAGCTTATTGTTAACCAACATAAGCGTGCGCAATTTCTTTAGCTTTTTTACCGAAGAAGGCAGAGTTGTGAGCTGATTATCACTTATTAACAGCATTTCCAGATTTTTCAGTTTACCTATTTCTCCAGGTAGCTCTGTAAGCTGATTGCCAGTAAGGCTTAAGAAACGTAACTCTTTCAAATTGCCAATAGCCGGCGATAATTTCCTTAGCTTATTAGCTGTCAATGCTATTTCGCGCAGGTTTTGCATGCCCCCTATACTTGCAGGCAACTGTGTAAGGTTGTTATAACTCACATCTAAGAACTCAAGCGAATCGTAACTAAAACATTCGGGCAGGAAGAGAATATGATTATGCGCCAGGTTGAGCACCTGGATAGAATTTAAACCGCAGATACTCTCGTTAAGCGATGACAGATCATTCCACGACACATCCAATACTTCAAGATGAGAGAGCTTTGAAAATGCGGGGGGTAGTTCTATTAAATGATTTTCACTAACCTGTAACGATTGCAAAGCTTCCATACCCGACAAAGTTTGTGGCAGACGCTTCAAACTGTTATTGCTCAACACCAGCAGTTTTACTTTTTTCAAATTACCTATTTCGTCGGGTAGGGCTGTAAACTGGTTTTTCTGCAGATCGATGTACTCAAGGTTCTTTAGCTTACCAATAGACGGACTTAGCCGCTCCATACGCTGAATACGCATGGTAAGGCTTTTAACACAAAGACTATCTGCCAAACCTTCCTGTACCGATTTTACCGCTGTTTTATTGCATTGCGCTAAAGCAACATAGTTGCCCCCCAATAAGAGGACAACTATGGTGATATAGCATGCGTATTTTACGTTTTTCATTACTGTTTCACGAACCGCGTTTGTACGCTTACATTGTTTTTAGTGGAAACTACTATTGTATAAACACCTGCAGGTATGTTGCCGGCAGGAAGATTAACCTTACCGTTGCCAGCAATAACATTTACTTTTTGTTGAAGTACAACTGCGCCCATTACGTTATATACCTTAATATCAGCATCCTGATTGACAGGTGAGTTAAGGCTCAGATTAACATCAGAAGATGTAGGGTTAGGATATACACCGGCTATGGTTACTGTATTATAAGGGTTGTTCATCTGCGCAACGCTCAGCGTAGTATCTTCCAAAGTGTCAGAACCCAGGTAACCGCGACGCGCGATAACAATAAGCGATTCGTTATTGAAAGTTACACTCTTGCCTGCGGCATCTTTTTGCACGGTAGCATTGCTGCTGCTTGGGTGCTGTATAGATATAAACATAAAACGATGGTCTGGAGTGAAGTTCATACCGGTTGGCTCAGAGCCATCAGGTGTTACCATGAACAATTTCACATCGGGGTTAGCTTGTGTATGGCAAGGAGAAACCATCCAAACGTGGTTGCGGCCACCATCTTGTATTACATACAAATTACCAAATTCATCGAAAGTAAGGTTATCGTTACCATCTCTCCATTGTTCGTACGTAGTGCCTGTACCATAGTCTATCAGGTATTGCTGGCTTTTATTACCTACAAAAACATCCAGGTCGCCTACTGTAGACCCATAATCCCTGAAACGATAAACGCGGCTGCTGGCTTTAGATGTAAAATAGATCATACCATCCAGAGGGCTGATCTCAACATCTTCAAGAGAATTGAAGTTGGTAGCACCTGCAGAAGTTGCTGCTGACCTTACGTTATTACATTCAGTAGGGGTGCTATTAGGTATTTTTACCCAGCTACCTACATTTATAGTACCTAAAGCACCATCTAATTTCAATACATAAAGATCACCATCAGACAGATTGCCTTTTTGTTTCATTACATATTTGAATACATAACCGGGATTCTCATCGTTCGCTTCATAAACTGTCAGGCTATCGTTTGCCAATACGCAGTTTTCGTGCGACATACGACCCATTTTCCAAACTTTATCAGGTGTACCGTCGCCATCGTAGTCAACGATAGAACGTGTAACAGGATTGATCTCCACGTTCCAGCCTACATCCTCGTAACCATCGCCGTTAGCATCGCCGCTAGGTAATGTTTCTTCGCAAGTAACCGTAGTACCCCATGGAGATACCCCGCCAGAACAGTTACGGCCCGTACCACCTATCGCGCCAAAATCAACAGGTTTTGTATGATCCAGTTTCCATAATTTACTTGTAGCATCGAAGTGTACATCTAATACACTCACCCCTGCAGAAGGCCATGAACCCAATTCGTGGTTCAGGTCAACATAGCCATTTTCGCTGCTTCCACCTATGCCTACATAACCTGCAAAATCGAAAGTACCTTTCATTACACCATCAGCAGGATCGGTATAAGGGTCTCCTTCCTGCGTAATCAATTGAAAAGTATGCGTTGCAGGTATACGCAAAGAATCGGGTTGAGCCGATGGGAACACCGAAGTAAACTTGCTGATATGCAACCTGGGCAGGTTGCATATTGTCTGTGCGTTCGCCGCAGTTACAGACAATGCTAAACAACCGATGAGTAAATTCTTTTTCATTTCTTAGATTGGTTTGTGCTGCAAAGCAACCAACCTAATGTTACGGCATCGTTTTGCGACTGTTAAGCGAGTATGAACTAATTGTTACCCTCGCAATAACATCACTTCAAAACTACCTGCACCGTTTGCCGTGTTTTTTGTTGCAATAAAACGTGGCGGCTCTTGGTAAGATCGAATAATATTTCAGGTGTATAGTGTCTGATAGTTAGTAACTCAACATCTTCGTTGCGGAATATTTTATAGTCTTTTGTCAGCACTTCAATCAGTTCATTTACTTTTTCTTCATTATGATCGATACAAGCAACAAAACTGATGGCTGCATTTTGCATTAGGTTTACTTTTACATTCAGCTTGTGGAAGATATTGTACAGCGCACTCAGGTTATCTTCGGTAATGAAAGAAAAATCTTTTGTTGTGAGTTGAAGTAAAATTTGCTTTTTCTTAAGTATGATAAGCGGAGGATAGAAAATACTGCTTACTTCGCTTTGTATAACTGTACCCTTTTGGTCTTTATTCAAAAAGCATTTTACATACAGCGGTATATTGTTGTTTTGCAGTGGCTTAATAGTCTTTGGGTGTATAACCTGCGCACCATAATAAGCCATTTCAATTACCTCATGGTAGGTAATGGCTTCTATCTTTACCGTATTGGGAAATAGTTTAGGGTCAGCATTTTGCAGTCCTTCCACATCCTTCCATATAGTTACGTCTTTACATTGCAACATAGCCGCCAGCATAGCAGCAGTGTAGTCAGAACCTTCGCGGCCCAGGGTTGTTGAAGCGTTATCGTCGGTAGCGCCAATAAAGCCTTGTGTAACAACCGTAGTACCTTTTTGCAATATACTGCCAATAATTTGACGGGCCTGCTTTTCGGAGTACTCCCAATTGACACGTGCGTCGCGATAAGTATCATCGGTGCGTATCACATCGCGTATATCTACCCATTCTATATTCATGCCTTCCTGCTGCAGATAAAATGCCAGTATGCGGGTTGACATCAGTTCGCCAATACATACAATCTGGTCGTAAGAATAGTCGTACCTATCAGCAGCAGCCTCATCTACCGCCCATTGCAGTTCGGTAAAAAATATATTCAGTGCAGCCTGTGCCTGCTTATAGTAGTTATCGTTCAGTATCAGCTTAGCGTAGGTAAGATGCTCCTGCTCCATTATCTGCACCAGGTTGTGCGCTTGCTGTTTATCGCCTTTCACAGCAGCGTTCACAATAGTCTCCAGGGCATTGGTAGTTTTACCCATTGCTGATACAACCAGTACTATTGGCTGGCGGGCATCTTTAATGATAGGCAGTAATGCCTGCATTCTTTCGGGGGTGGCAATAGAAGCGCCACCAAATTTGTACACGTGCATATATGGTCTTATAACAAAAAAGCTTACCGTTGGTACGGTAAGCTCTCGTTTATCTTATAATAGCACAAAGATACGGGCCTACCTCC
>CBFGNI010000189.1:0-5781 GCA_965650105.1 uncultured bacterium
TTCCGCAACATTCTCTTTATTGCGAACATCGCAATACACATATTCAGCTTTGTGCCTTACCTCATCCAGGTTAATGGTTGGGGTATCGCAAAATGTGGCTACTATTTTTATTCCTTTATCATAATAATGATCTACTATATGCGAACCCACCATGCCGCAACCACCGGTTACCAGTATAGGTACCATTTTCATTTCTTCTGCCATGTTGCAATTTTATGATAATATTTTACTAAGCAGTACACTTAAAAAAGCTGTTGCACACTCCCCGGTTTCGAGCGGCCAATATGTTTATATGCTTTTTCGGTTGCTTCCCTGCCACGTGGTGTACGCATTATATAGCCTTCCTGTATCAGGAATGGCTCATACACTTCTTCTATAGTACCAGCTTCTTCACCTACAGCTGTTGCAATATTATTAATACCGGTGGGCCCTCCTTTAAACTTATCTATCAGGGTTAGTAATATCTTGTTATCCATATCGTCAAGGCCGCTTTCATCTACATTCAGTGCCTTCAATCCGTGCTCTACAATATTCATATCAATGGTACCATTGCCCAATACCTGTGCAAAATCGCGCATACGGCGCAAGAGCGCATTGGCAATACGGGGCGTACCACGACTGCGACCTGCTATCTCCATAGCGGCATCTGATGTAATGCGTACGTTCAACAGTTTAGCTGCTCTTATTACTATGCCCTGCAATATGTCTTTGGTATAATATTCCAGTCGCGATTTGATACCGAAACGGCTGAGCAAAGGGGCCGTTAATAAACCCGAACGGGTTGTGGCGCCTACCAATGTGAATGGATTGAGGTTGATCTGTATCGACCGTGCCGCAGGGCCGCTATCTATCATGATGTCGATCTTAAAATCTTCCATCGCCGCGTAGAGGTATTCTTCTACTACCGTGCTTAGCCTGTGTATCTCGTCAATAAACAGCACATCCCTCGTTTCAAGGCTGGTCAGCAAACCGGCCAGGTCGGCAGGTTTTTCTATTACAGGGCCGCTGGTTTCTTTTATGTTCACCCCCAATTCATTGGATACTATTCGCGATAGGGTAGTTTTACCAAGGCCGGGAGGGCCGTGAAATAATATATGATCCAGGGCTTCGCCGCGCAGGTTGGCTGCTTTTATAAATATGCGCAGGTTTTCTATCAGTTGCGGTTGCCCCGAAAATTCTTCTATCGTCTGGGGGCGTATGCTATTCTCATATTCGCGTTCCTGCGGGTTCAAATCATCATTGGGACGTATATGTGATTGCATGCGATAAAGCTACGACGTTACATTCTATTCTCCACACACCCTATGTATCTATTAGATTTTTATACCTTTGAGCACGCTAAGTTTTTGAGCAATATAGCTTTACTTTTCTTCTACTATTACACATGACTCAAACTGTAACGGAAGCACAAACACCCAATGCACAGAAAATATTCTGGTACACCCTGGCTGCCATCATGGCGTTATATATGGTCAATGTATCTTTCGTCAATTACTTGGGATTAGTTGATAAAGGACCTTCATGGCTGGGCTTAGACGATTCTGCACGCGCCACATTGAATTATGCATGGATACATAAACTAAACTGGGGTAAGGATATTGTTTATACCTATGGGCCATTCTCATTTGTTTCCACACGTGTAGGTTGGGGTATTTCCCGCTGGACATTCCTTTTGTTTGATGTGTTCTGGGTGTTCAATTTCTTCTTCCTGTTCAAAGATTTCCTCATCCGCACTCAATATAAATTCCTGGCATTCCTGGTTTTATTTATGACCTCTTCAATGCTGGCTACGTTTTATGGTAGCGGGCAGGTATGGGTATATTATATTTTCATTTGTTACTGGATGTATAAAATATATGAGCAACCCCGACTTATATATTTTCTCCCGCTGATGCTCCTCATTATATTTTCATTCTATATAAAGCTTAATACCGGGTTGTTTGCCATTATGTTTTTTATAATGCACCTGGTGGTTATGGTGCTTACCAGAAAACTAAACATTATAAAAAGTCTTGGTGCTTTAACCGGCCTTATACTATTGCTATTCATATTTGCATGGGGTTTTAATGTATCAATGGGTGCCTATATAAAGGGAGCTGTTGAGGTAATGAAGGGATACAATGATATCATGTACCTGGAAGAAGTTAATGAAAAGTTGGAGATGAACATTTACCTCATCTTTTATAGTATTTGGGGCTTCTGCGTGTTGTTTGGTTTACATGCTTTGCGTACTAAACAATATCCGCTTCTTTTTTTCGCCATGCTAACCGGTTTATATATTTTCCTGCTAAAGAAGCAGGCATTGCTGCGCAGCGACGATCAGCACCTTTATGAATTTTTCTTCTATGCACCCCTTTGCCTTATCATAGTTTGCTATTTAACCGCCGACGGACGCTTTCAGCAGTTCTATCTCGCCTTCACTCTGGTAACGGTTACGCTTTGCTGTGCCTTTGCCAATAGCAATCGCCCGGTCACCGATGCTATCTATGAGCGCTATACCACATTGCCCACGTATATAGAGCAATTTCAGCAGTACAAACCTGGAGTATATACTGCACAAAAGGACAAGCGGTATATACCCGAAGCCGTGCTGGCAAAAATTGGTAAAAGTACAATTGATGTATTCCCTTGGGATAGTGAATATCTTATTCAGAATGGATTGAACTATACGCCCAGGCCTTGCTTCCAAACCTTCCAGGCTAATACTGAATACCTGCAAAAGGTGAACTATGAATTCTTTTTAAATAAATCACCGCAATATGTTCTGTACGATTACGATGCTATTGACGGTTGTTATCCTTTCAACGATGCAGCGCAACTCAATTATTTTCTTATTAAAAACTACGACATCACTGATAGCTTTAATTCAAACGAACGCACAAGGCTGATACTTACCAAACACCCAACGGTTTCACCTGTTACTTTTACTAAAATAGGCGAGATAGAAGTCGGTTTAAATGATACCATACCAGTAAAAGATGCAGACTTTATGAAGCTGTATGTAGAGCGTGGCAGACGAGGTAAACTTCTGGCAGCCTGGGATAAACCGGCAGCTATGAAAATTATGTACGAGCAACAAAATGAGCACTGGTACAAACAAAAATCATCTCCCGAAATGCTGAAAGCAGGTTTAATGGTAGAGAAACGCATTGATAATGTACATCAATTTGCAACTTTTAAAATATCAAAAGATTCGTTGCAGGATATAATCAATGTAAAAGTTCAGGTGGACAGCCCAAGATTTTTTAAACCAAAAGTAAAAGTCGAATATTACAAGGTCAATTAAGATTTATGGAAAACAAGAATTATAAATTAGCTACCAGGCTGATACATGCTGGTGTAGAGCCCGATCCATCAACGGGCGCAATCATGACACCTATTTATCAAACCTCTACTTATGTACAGGCTGCTCCCGGCGAGCATAAAGGATATGAATATGCACGTACACAAAACCCTACCCGTACTGCTTTGCAAAATGCACTGGCAGCTATCGAGAACGGTAAATTTGGTTTAAGCTTTGGCAGTGGTATGGCTGCTACCGATGCTGTTGCTAAGCTATTGCAACCGGGCGATGAGGTGATTGTTGCTAATGACTTGTATGGTGGTACTTACCGCATCTTTACCAAGGTGTTTGCCAACTATGGTATCAAGTTCCATTTCATAGATATGAGCAATGCTGAAAACATACGCCAGTATATCAGCGGCAACACAAAAATGATATGGACGGAAACGCCTACCAACCCATTGTTGAATATTGTTGATATAGAAGCTTGCGCTAAGATATCTAAAGAGCATAAGCTGCTGCTTGTGGTCGATAATACATTCGCATCACCATACCTGCAAAACCCGCTCGACTGGGGTGCTGATATCGTATTGCACTCTGCTACCAAATACCTTGGCGGCCACTCTGATGTGGTACATGGCGCATTGGTAATGAACGATGCAGGACTTGAAGAAAAGCTACGCTTCATTCAAAACAGTTGTGGTGCCGTGCCCGGCCCGCACGATTGCTGGCTGGTGCTGCGTGGTATTAAAACCCTGCACGTGCGTATGCAGCGCCATTGCGAGAATGGTGAAAAGATAGCTAACTACTTGCGCAATCACCCTAAAGTGGGTAAGGTTATCTGGTGCGGTTTTGAAGATCATCCTAACCATGCCATAGCTAAAAAACAAATGCGCGGTTTCGGTGGTATGATATCCTTCATACTGAAAGAAGATAAGGTAGAAGCTGCAATGGAAGTGCTGAAGAAAACAAAACTCTTTGCTCTGGCCGAATCGCTGGGTGGTGTTGAATCTTTGATTGGCCACCCTGCAAGCATGACGCATGGTTCTATTCCCCGTGAAGAGCGTATTAAGAACGGCCTGGCCGATTCACTGATACGCCTGAGTGTAGGCATTGAAGATGTAGACGACCTGATAGACGATCTGAATAACGCAATTGGATAATAAAAAGGAAGCCGCTCGAACTGAGCGGCTTCCTTTTTATTTATTTTCTACTAATTGCTTTCGTTGCACATCAGGCCTGTCTCTATTTACCGGTATGCCGAATGCATCGTAAATATAATCTTGCGCTACGGTGCGTATATTTTGTTTATTGATGAGGTTATTATTCGCTGATGAATTTACCCTGTTCGATAAAAAGACAAACACTATTCCCGTTTCAGGATCGGCCCATGCACAGGTGCCGGTAAAACCCTGGTGCCCAAAAGCATAGCCTGACACATGGTTGCCGGCAGGGCCACCGTCTTCCCTTTCGGCCGAAGGTTTATCAAAGCCCAATGCGCGTCGGCTAATAGTAGAATGATAGGCGGTAAAATAATTTACGGTCGATTTCCTGAAATATCGTTTACCATTATACTCACCACCATTCATCAGCATCTGGAATATAGCACCCACATCATCGGCCGAAGCAAAAACCCCTGCATGCCCTGCTACACCACCAAACAATGCAGCTCCGGGGTCGTGTACATATCCGCGTATCAGCTGGCGACGGAAGGTTACATCGTTTTCCGTAGGCGCAATATCTGCTTCTTTAAATTTCTTCAGTGGGTTGTAGCTGATACGTTGCAAACCCATGGGCTTATAAAACTGTTCATCCACATATTTATCTATCGATTGCCCCGTTATCTGTTGTACAACTGCGGCAAGAAAGTAATAATCAAGATCGCTATATACGTACTTGCCCCTGTTGTCTAATGAGCTGTTCAATATTTCACTCCATATGGTATCGGGGTAGTCATTGCGCAGGTACAGGTCTTTTGCTACCATGAAGCTGTGCTGTGCATCCGGGCGCTGTGCATACAGGTCGCTGCGCAAATTGCCTTTATCATCCAGCGTTTCTTTATAAAAAGGTATCCAGCTTTTCAGTCCCGCCTGGTGCATCAAAAGATCTTTAATTACAAGGCTCGCTTTGTCGCTGCTTTTGGTCCATGGCAGGTAGTCGCCCAAAGTTTTATCCAATTGCAGTTTACCATTCTCATATAGCCGCATCACTGCCAGTGTGGTTGCTATCACCTTGGTTACCGATGCAACATCGTATAAAGTGTTATTTGTTACGCGTTCTTGCTTATCTCCCGATAAATATCCAAAGCTCTCATCGTAAAATACGCGTCCACCTTTTGCAGCGAATATCCTGCAACCGGGGAAGGCTCCTGCTACTATGCTTCGTTGTATAAACATATTCAGTTTATCTAACGCTGCGGGACTTACTACACCTGCATCCACCAAAAAGTCTGTTTGTTTTAATACATTGGTTGGTTCTTGTGCAATTAGCGGTGTGTT
>CBFGNI010000190.1:0-5729 GCA_965650105.1 uncultured bacterium
AGCGGGGTTGAACGTACCAACGATCAGCGTGGTAGGCTCAAAATCAAGTTGTGTAAGCGCTAGCTGGCTTTTGAATTTATGATCGCAGGGCATTGGAGAAATTGTTAGGAGTATGCAGCAAATTAAGACTTAAACTTCCTGCTGGAGATAGATACAATGTCATTCAATTGGACATGTTCCGAACATTTAATTGATAATTTTTGAATTATTACTACAGATTCCTTACAGGTATTGTTTTCTTAATTCTGTGTAAAGAAGATTCATACCCTCATCTACTTCATTAGTTTGAGCATTAGAGAGTATGATAAATGCTTTATCCTCATTTTTAAAGACATATACTTTTGCAAGAAATGTACCTGGATTACCCGTACTAGAAGAAATCAATCTTCCTTTTTCGTCCTTTTCCCAAAACCAACCAATCGAAAATATGCTAGCTCCATAGTGCAAAAACTCAAATTCTTGTTTGTTTAGCATACTTAATTCACCTTGCAATCCTTTAAGCTGGAATTGTATGAATTTAGCATAATCAGGTAAGGTGATATTAATATTGCCCGCAGGTAAAAGCCAGTTTAATTTATAATTTTCAGTAGGTGCTTCAGGAGTTAAAGAAGCATCATGTCCCCAGGTCTGTTTAACGTTTTTAACGTTTGGTTGTCCAAAATCAAAATCAATATTCAGGTCTTTGCCAAGCTGTTTTACCATTTGTTTATAGCTTTTGCCCGATACCCTTTCTAACATTAATCCTACAGCAA
The DNA here is from genome assembly GCA_965650105.1 of uncultured bacterium. Taxonomy (GTDB): domain Bacteria; phylum Bacteroidota; class Bacteroidia; order Chitinophagales; family Chitinophagaceae; genus Polluticoccus. Next base: position 753 of record CBFGNI010000190.1, read on the forward strand.
CATAATTCGGATTTGAAAAGGAAACTTCATTACTTGTTTGTACCGGAGGTTGTTGTAATACCCATTGCAAAAATTGATACCGTTGTTGTTGCTCATCCCCTTTGAATTGATTCTGTGTCGGTAAAGCATCAGTATATGTGTATTTTATAAATTTTGTTCGAAACGTAAGTAAGTCGAGTAAGGTATAGTTGTAGTACTCCTTTCTGCTATGGACTTTCATTTCAGGAAAAATATCGAAGAACTTAGAATTCCATGATAATTTACCTTGTTTTACCAGCAGAGCTGCCAATATTCCTGTAACTGCTTTAGTATTAGAACCAATTCGAAAGCGGTCGTTAAGTCTCGCCTCTAATTTTGTATTTATTTTTCTTACCCCCAATACTTGCATTTCATAAATAGAATCAGAAGAAATGACAGCATATGCCAATTCAGGTATTTTTGATGTCTTTCGAATGTTGTTTGCAAATGACCTTGTAGGTTGACCGTTTGAATAGCTATTGATTAATAGCAGGAGAATAACAATAAAACCACGATTCATGCGTAACGGGTAAGTACCAGGCATAATTTGGAAGAGATATGTTGCAATTTATTGAAAAAGGATACAATATATCCATACAATAATCTTCGCCGCTTAGTCGCTGATGACACCTTTGAGTTTATGGAGGTCTAGTTAATGAAGTATATACTACTTCAACAATGTGTCTCGCTCATCCTAATCTCCCACTCGGCGTAGTCTCTGACTACGTCGCACCCGCATAGTAAATCTCCTGATTTACAGCTGTTCCGCCACAACCAAATAAAACAACTGCCACCACCTGAAAAGTTTACCCCCGCTCGGCGTAGTCTCCTGACTATGTCGCACCGGCATGAAATCTCCCCATTTTTCGGTTTAATCCGGTATTCATCACAGCCGGTTATCAAACCCAGTTATTACGTAAACACTTGGCGGTAAGGTCGGCTATTGTTTTAGACTCCGTTTTCTGAAAGATATTTTTCCGGTGGGTATTTATGGTATGAACAGATCTGTACAACAGCCCTGCAATTTCCTTCGTTGTTTTACCTTGCACAACCAACCGGAGTATTTCCTTTTCCCTGGTAGTGAAGAGTGCCGCGCTTTCCAGCGAGCTTATGTTACCGGTCTCTACATTGTAATACGAAGGTTCTCCTTCCAGCCCTAAAAACGATAAGCCCGAGGGTTGCTGTTCGGTCTTCAGGTGTGTTATATCAGTTTGTACGCCCAATACACGTATCACTGCACCATCTTCATTGGTTTGTATCGTCACGGTTTGCATCAATATCCATATATAGCTGCCATCACCCCTTTTAAGTCGGTAGTCGTAGCTTACTTTGTATTTAAGTACTTTATCGGGTGGCAAATTGTTAAAGAACTCCGTTACTTTTTGCTCGTATAGTGCAAACCGCTCAATATCTTCGGGATGTATGTTTTCAAATATATACCTGACTGTAAACAGTTCCTTTCTACCGATCTTTAATACATCTGTTACAGAGTCGCTTGCAAACTCTATCTCCACGTTGGCTATGTTCACTATATAATAATAATAGTCGCCCACCTGGAAGATATTAAGCAGCCTCTTGTGTATCTCCAGCTCAATATTTATGTCCCTGTCACCATTGGCATACTTGGCAATCTGATGCCAGGTTTTTTTCATTTGGTCGAACTTGACGAGCACGGTTTCCATCGATAGCTTATTTATAAAGATGAGCGAAAATGAAGTAAGGTTTATTTATGAAAGGCAAACTAATAAGGTGAACCTATAAATTGTATCATCTTAGCACTGTTCAAAATTTAATAACACCGATAACTGCAACCTGCAAAATTCACTACGAATAGGTATTTCATAACAGATAACCGCTAACCATTTTTGTAGTTGCAAAAAACAGGTCATGACTATAAAAATATTCAAAAAAATTAGTTGGTTCGTTCTTTTTCTGGCGCTTACGCAGGTGTATACATCGTGCAGTAAAGACGATGATGATTATACAACAAATGGAGGGGGCTCATCTAACGGAGGGGGCAACTCATCATCTTTCTCCGGCGTGTGGGTAAGAACATTAGGTGCCAGCGGAGACGAAACAGATATTGCTATCGGCGGCATTTCCGGCGAGCCATCGAACAGGGTATATATGTGCGAGTATAAAGGCTCGGTTGGGCTGTATAAAGGCACTATTAGCGGCAGTACTATTACCTGGGATGAGGGTTTGCCTGATGCCAGCGTAAGAATGGTAGACGACCAGTTAGAATTTTATTACCCTTCGGTTTCATACAGCCTGCCCACGCTTTACGATCGCGGAAGCTGGTCGGGGCACTGCGGTTCTTTGTCAAGCAGTAACTCGGGCGGCAGTGGCGGCGGCGGTGGAAGCACCACCGGCAATGCCGTATTCTGGACCGCCAGCGATTTAGCCTGTGGCAGCATAACAGTAACTGTGAGCGGCAATTCGGGAAGCATAAGCAAATATTATAGTAGTGGCGCACCCGAGTGTGGCGCTTCAGGATGTGCTAATTTTACGCTTGATGCCGGCAGTTACAGCTATAGCGCCAGTTGCAGCAGCTATACATGGAGTGGTTCAATAACCGTTAATGCGGGCGGTTGCTCAAAAATGCAGTTAACACGTTAGAAAATCGAATACCTAAAAAATGCCCTGCAATCGCGGGGCATTTTTTTTAAGTTTTTGCAGCCAATACAACCTTTAGTACAGCTATTACTACAACCAAATAAAACACAACTGCCACCACCTGAAAAGGTTACCTTTACTGTATCCTGCGCGCAACTAACAGCATTTGGGGGACTTGGATAATACTGTCTGAGATGAAACAAGGTAAACAATGTGTTTTTCAGCAGGTGCAAGTTTCGCAGCCAGTTCTGTGCTTCTGGTAGTAGGTATCGTAACCATAAGGAAAGCCAGTACACCCGCACAGAGGCTACTGGCATGTATCCCATTATTTTTTTCGTTTCAGCAATTTATAGAAGGCGTATTGTGGGTATCGCTGCAAAATACGGCTTATGCATCGCTGCAAGTACCCAGTACTTATGGATTCCTCATGTTTGCACAGGTAATATGGCCAATCATGGTACCACTAGCTATACTACAGCTTGAGCACGAGCCCCGGCGCAAAAAAATGTTGCACGCATTCCTGGCTTGCGGTATCATTACCTCTTTATTTCTTTTCTATTGTATAGTTGTATTTCCTGTTAGCGCAGTTATAGGCGAACATCATATAAAGTACGAGCTCGATTTCCCTAAGCCGTTCATGATATTCTGCAACATCTTTTATTTTATACCCACGGTTATATCACCGCTTATATCAAGCATGAAAAAGCTGCGCTGGCTGGGGCTTACCATACTGGTATCCTATATTATTTCCAGGGTGTTTTATCAAAACTATGTTATCTCGGTATGGTGCTATTTTGCGGCGGTCATAAGCATTGTAGTACTGCTCATCATATTCAGCCTCAACAAACCGAAACGTACAACATAGTATATCAACTCAATAAGTTCCGCTTTATCTTGTAGAAACTATATATCTCTTTCGGCATCTGGCTAATGCGGCCTTTGCTGCGTTCGTCGTTGGTCCATTTTACGGGTACTTCAGATATTTTCAGGTTCAGCTTCAGGGCTATGGCCAGTGCTTCCAAATCGAACGACCAGCCATCTATGGTGCAGCGTTGAAAAACTTGCCTCGCAGCATCGGCAGTAAAAGCTTTAAAACCACAATGCGGGTCGGCAATGCCGGGCAGCAGCATACGCTGTACCAGTTTGTTGGTCAGCCTGCTCCACACTACGCGGAATTTTGGTTGTGTTTTTACTACTTCCGATCCCTGCATATAGCGCGAACCGATAGCAACATCTGTATCGCCCCTTTCCAGCACCTTCAGCAGCTTATCTATCTCTTCAATGGGTGTAGAGCCATCGGCATCGCTGAACAGGTGTATACTGCCACGTGCTGTCAGCATACCCTGCCTTACTGCATTCCCCTTGCCCTTGTTGGCAGGCAGGGGAATAACAGAGAGGCGCGGCATATATTCTTGCAATAGGCTAACCACTGCAACCGTATTATCGGTTGAGCCATCGTCCACCACAATGATCTCGAATGTCACTTGCTTATCGCTAAGGTATTTGTGGAATTGTTGTATAGTAGGTATGATCCTTTCCGCCTCGTTGTACGCAGGGATAACAATACTCAGGTTCATATATTAGGCTGCTCCTTTTTGACTGCGGTAATGATCTAACCTGCTACCCAGGTGTGCATAGGCTATAGGGCAGCGTGCGGTGCAGTTCTTGCCGCAGTTGTAGTGTTGTTGTATATCCTTCACTGTGTAGTCAAGCAGGTTTTTGCTGTACTCTGCTGTTTTAGGCTGGCAGAGGTGCACCATACCTTCAGGGTCTATCTCGAAATGTCGGGCACCTGCACGGCATTTCCATTGGATGTCCTCGCCACGTGCCAGTGCCAGTTGGAAATCGTCGTTCAGCGCCTTGGGCAAGCGGCCTTTTATGCTGCGTATGTTGTGGTATATCTCTTTAGCTTCATCGCTAAGGGGTAACGCCTGTCCGTTGCTATCGCGCATCAGCGAGCATTGGAAGATGAAGCCGTATTGTACTATTTCCTTCGCTACCTGCTCTACCTCTTTAGGATTAGCAGAACCCAGCACACCATTTACACGCACTATGAATTTAGCATGTGCTTTCAGCAGGTCGAGCTTGGGTTTTAACCTGCGTAGGCTTTTCTGTGTTACATCGTTATCCTCCAAACTATCGCAGCTCAGCTGCATACCGAAGAGGCCTGCATCGTTCAGTTTTTCTATCAGCGGTTGTTTCAGTACATGTCCGTTGCTGTTGATCATCGGTATCATACCCAGTTCGTTGATGTAGCGGACGAGGTCGGCTATTTGCGGGTGTAAGAGTGGTTCGCCGCCATTCAGTGTTACAAACACTGTCTTCAGGCTTTTCAGTTTGTCA
>CBFGNI010000191.1:0-5725 GCA_965650105.1 uncultured bacterium
AACTGAACATGGTGGGCATAATAAAACTAGTTGAAACTGTGCTACGAATATCCGCTTCCAGGCCCGCCGATATAATGAGCATCATCAATGTTCGCGCTGATTCATATCAGTAAGCTTTAAAATGGCTTGCTCCAGTTGTTTGCTGTTCCAGCGGCCGCTGGCAATAATGCGGCGGATGGAATATTGATAGTTAACTGAATCTCGCTTGCCATATAATTGGAAAGCTGCGCGATAACCAGCAGCCTTTAGCTGTGTAATTGCAGCGGCATCCCAGACCCCATAAGGATATGCAAAATACTGTATAGAATCTCCGATGATCGAAGACAGGAGCTTTGTTGGCCGTATCAATTGCTGCTCCCAGTCACTACGATTATAACTGGTTACCTTATGATGATCCCATGTATGGCAACCGATCGTATGACCCTGCCTGGCCAATGTTTGCACTTGCTGCCGACTCAGATACCCTGGCCGGTCTAGTGTTACTGTCATAATAAAAAAAACTGCTTTGAATCCAAAACTATTGAGCTCTGGCAGCGCATAGGTAAACTGGCCTTCAGTGCCATCATCGAAGCTGATGATTATTGTTTTAGGCGGTAATGGTTTACCTGCATGCAAATACTCCATTAGCTTATCGGGCAAAATAGTATGGTATCCATTATTGTACAACATACGCAGATGTTCCCTAAACCGTTGCGGTGGTATGATATAATCCTTTGCTGATGCACCATCACCAGGCTTCCAGTCCCTTACCTGGTGATAACAAAGCACAACAGGTTCTGCTCGTTGTTGTGCAACTATCTTGCCTTCTACACCAAGAATCAGAAAAAACAGAAAAAAAACAACAGCTTTGATATTCATGCTAATGTGGTAAAGAAATCACCTATCCCAAGTGGGATAGGTGACATAAGTTATTAGTGAATCTGAAATGTATAACCTACCAGAGCCATTATACTACCTGTACTATTTTCACCATTCTGGGTCGACTGCTCGCGGATATTTGGTATACCCATTACATAGCGTCCATCGAGCCATAACCCGTGCCTACCAAAAGTATAGCCGATCCCGATTCCCCCGGTGAGCCCGTAGTTGAAGTCTTTGATACTGCCGCGGATATCCTTATCACTTTCAAACCCCATAATGTTGTTTTCCCCCACATAAGCCTGTGTGCCATCAGCATCCAGATAAAGTCTGCTGCTGCCAGTAGTTTTTTGTTGGGCGCTTAACAAGTATCCACCAAATATACCAAGCTCAGCATAATATTTGAATTGCTTGCCAAATGTAGCCCTAGCCATAACAGGTAGTTCAAGATACCTAAGCGAGGAGCGGTTATCAAAATCCGCATATAATAGCGTATTATTGACATTTACAGCCTGCATTCCATTCTTCCGTCCACCCTGTGTGGCATAGTTCAATTCAGCTGTTATAGACAGCCATTTATTGATCCCATAGCTACTTGTCAGACCGAAAGCAGGGCCCTCCCCAAATTGATAGTCCTTATTAACTACCATGCTACCGCAACAGAGTTTAGAGATATTAACGCCTCCGTGTGCGCCTATTAGAATATTGCCTTTTTGAGCCCACATTGTAGCAGGAATGGTCAGCAGACACGCAGCGACCATGAATAATTGATTGAAAGTTCTCATTGTATTTATTTTATGATTGAATAATTAAACAATAGAGCAAATACAGTGCAATGATCTTCTTGAATAACGTATATCAAACCGTCTCATGAGATCAGTTATTTAATAGGAAACCCGGCGCTAGCCGGGCTTCGGGAATGTATTCACCTTTAGTTGACAGTAACTTTTTTCGCTTTCCCCGTTTTATGATCTTCTTGTTTAGGTAGCGTGATAGATAAAACACCGTCATGATATTTAGCTTCAATATTTTCTTGTTTTACCCCTTCCGGTAAGGTAAAGCTGCGTGAAAAAGAACTGTAGCTATACTCCTTACGCGTAAATTTTTTCTCCTTCTCTTCGGATGATTCTTCCTGTTCTGCACTAATGGTCAGCATATTACCGGCAACATCAATAGCAAAATCTTCCTTCTTCATACCAGGAACCGCAAGGCTTACTTTATAGTAATCCTTCTCATCGGTAATATTTACCGCTGGTACCGTCATTGTACGAGTCTGTAAACCATTGCCATCGAACCATTCATTCCACGGTTTGAAAAACTCATCAAACATAGCTGGAAAATTTTCTCTTAATCTGCTCAAAGATTTTGTTGACATAATTAGATTGTTTTATTGCTATAAATAATTAATCAAATTTATTGCCTGTATCAGGGTAATTCTATGCTCGTAATCAGGTTACTGGCTGATTGTCGTCAGGTCAGCTTCTTCATTTTTTTGCCAGAGGTAACCGGCATCGTCTTTCTTCATTACCCAGTAAGCAGCCAGCGATACAGTCAGGGAAAATGGAAATGCAGCACCAATACCAAGTGGTGCTATACAAAGTAAAAAAAAGATAATACCTGCAAGTGCCCATTTCACAATCGGGCCCTTAAGCAGCAATCCCAAAGCTATGAGTGCCTGTGCCGCAGCAATGACGAAAACAGAAGTTGCAATATGTTCGCTGAACCAACCCAATATAAATCCGCGATACAAAGGAATCGCCGTATCCGAATACATCATGTAGGCATCAGGATGATGTGCGGCGGTGTGGGCGTTAAACGCAGCAGCGCCGGCAAACATCAGCAGGAAGATGATACGCATAAGCCTGGGCCGGAAAAAAGCTATAGGCAGCAGTATTGCGCCTACCAGGTTGCTCACCAGGTAAGGCATCAGATAACTTGAAGCAGAGAGCGTATGCATGGTTGTTATTGTTTAAGATTTGGTTAAGCATAAAGCATTGATTTGTTCCCTGCAAGCCATTGTAGTCTGGTACCCCAGCTGGTACAAGGCATCAACAGGACGCAGATCGAACATGCTATAGCCGGCCATGGAAGGTTCAATGAATACATCACAAAGTTTTGCCTGCTTACGTACGCCCGCAGCTATAGCCAGGTGAAAACAGCGTTCCAATACAGCCAGGCGGCCAGGCTCTCGTATAGATTGTCCTTCATAAAGATTGTTGACATGGGAACCGATAATACCATCCACCCTACCCCGGAGTGGTGCTACTGGTAAGTTGTCCAGTACTCCCCCATCCACCAGCAGGCTGTCATTATAGGGCACTGGGTGAAAAACAGATGGGATAGCGCAGGAGCCAATGACTACCTCATGGAGTGGGCCATCAGACACGTGCAAAACTGATCCATTCAACAGGTCTGTGGCCGTAACTACCAACGGTATCAACAGAGTAGCAAAATCATCAGATGGTACCAGGTTCCTGAGGATGCGCCTGAGATTATCAGATGAAAAAAGTCCACCGGGATAGCGGAAGAATCTGGCTAGCGAAAAGTTACCTTCTTCTTTTACAAGCGCCAATATACGTTCGGGGCTATGCCCTGCAGCATAGAGTACACCTACAAGTGCACCGGCGCTAACACCAGACAGCATCGCTGGTTTCAACCCCATTTCCTCAAGGGCTTTCAGCACACCGATATGAGCAACCGCACGTGCACCACCTCCAGACAGTACAAGTCCAAACCTATTCTTCATCATTACATCCAGCTTGCGGCAAAACGATTGAAGTTGTGCCTGAGCTCATTTACAATATGTTCCTGTTGCAGATACCGCGCTCCCAGTTCCTCATGGGTAGCAAGGAGTGATTCTGTGATATAACCTGCATTCGGCAGCTGCGCCTCATGGCCAACCGCGGCTATATTTTCATGAATACTGTGCATAAGTTCATCTAAATTGTTAAGCTGCACTTTCAACTGGTTTTCATATTGCTCAATCTGCGGCTGCAACTCTGCTCTATTATTCTTATGGGCAACTTCTGTCAACCGCTCCTGTAGCATGCCTAGTTCCTGTTTGTAAAAATCCAGTGCACGTAGCTGGTCATTGTGCTGGTTGTTGAAATGCGTGATACTTATCCGATTGTTCATAAATGCTTTTTTTGATGAATCAAAGCTAGTGATGGATAACTCGTTCAATGCTGACCATCATCAGCAGTACAACTGAACCTCGTCAGCAATACCATTCAGGTTTGAAAAGAAAAACGAACGCAGTAGAAGTAGATCGTCAAAACGAACCGGGTTTGATTAGTATCATATCACAACCTGACAACTATCATCATTTACACGTTCAATAAAAGAGAATTTTATTTCTGAAGATAAAACACATTATAACCACCTAATACTATTATTGTATGGATATATATTTAAATGAGGCAGTAGAGGAAGCAAGAATTGGCTTGAAGGAAGGTGGAATACCCATTGGCTCTGTTATTGTTCATGAGGGGAAAATTATTGGGAAGGGTCACAATAAAAGAGTGCAAAACAGTAGCGTGATACTACACGGAGAAATGGATGCATTAGAGAACGCGGGCAGACAGCCTGCCTCTGTTTACAAAAACTGCACTTTATATACCACTTTATCACCCTGCCCCATGTGTACGGGAGCCATACTACTTTATGGAATTCCCAAAGTAGTGATCGGAGAAAACAAAAATTTCCTGGGCGCAGAAGATACATTGAGAAATAATGGCGTGGAGGTCATTGTAATAAATGATAAAACCTGTATTGAATTAATGGAAGGCTTCATAAGCAATAACCCCACGTTGTGGAATGAAGACATTGGCAAATGATAAACACTGATTAATGAACCGGCAAAGAAAAGGGATGTTTTCATACACCATACTTTAATGTTAGTGCCAGTTGCCCTGCATGGTACGCTGTATGCGAGATAATACGGCCTATTGCCTCAGCCTTTGTTTTAGCACCAAACTCTTTAGTCGTAATAGTCTGCTGCCAATCAGCATCTGTTTGTTGCTCTATTATCAATTTTAAGTTATCAAAAGCGTATTGCTGATATTCCAGCAACTCGGCGAGGTTAGTCCATTCCCCAGTGTCATGTTGTTCCATTACTGTTTTTGCAGATACCTTCAATTCAATGCCGCCAAATACATTCTTAGCAAACAGTAATTCCACATCACCAATATGCCGCATAAGAAAACCTGCACTATTTTTTGTATGAACGAGTTTTTTTATCAGATCGTCTGGTTTAATGCTATCTAACTGGTTGGTAAACCTTGTCCGGGCTTCTGCCCAGGTCTGTAAGTATGCTTGTGTCAACATCATTATACAATTTATTGTTGCTTAAAGGTAGGCGCAACCCTTAGTTTGAAAAGTGATCCTTATCACAGTAGTTCATGATACTAAGCATAGATCGGGTTGATAGCTCACAGACTTATGGCAGCGTTGATTTAGATAAAGATAAGTGCCTTTGGACATGTCAAATAGTTGCGTATATTTCGAGTTGGTGAATCATTGTAAAAAGACACTAACAAACCATAGACAATAGTAAAAACGTAAAAACTATATGAGAAAAATAATTTCATTCATGCACATATCGCTCGATGGTTTTGTAGCAGGTCCGAACGGGGAAATGGACTGGATTAAAGTTGATGAAGAAATATTCGATCACGTTGGCAAGCGGATAAGCGAAACTGATACTGCGCTGTATGGGCGAAAAACTTACGAGATGATGGAAGGTTACTGGCCTACCGCGGCAGACCAGCCAAATGCAAGTAAACACGATATTGAACATTCGAAGTGGTATAGCGAAGTTCACAAACTTGTGCTATCAAAAACGATGAAAGGCGCAGAATTGCCCAAC
>CBFGNI010000192.1:0-5700 GCA_965650105.1 uncultured bacterium
TGTTGTAATGATGACAGGCGATAATTTTGTTTTTATTAAGCGGATTTTGCAGAATGCTACTTCCAAGCATTTTGACAGGGGCCAGGAAGAAGATGCAGATATAGCCTCTGTTACCTATTTGCAAAATGCAGGTATCAATCCTTTGCCGTTAGCCGATTTTTTTGAAAAATTATCAAAACGGGAAGGTAAGAACCCACAGGCACTTAAATGGTTAAATACCCATCCCGACTCAAAAGAAAGGGCCAAACAAATAAGAAGAATAACCTTAAAGAGATCTTACAATAGCATACCTGATAGTAATTGGCAGTCGGTACGCAGGCACGTTAGAAATATTGGTGAGCTTAGGTAGACATATTCTTTCAAAAATATTTTTCTATTATAGATACTTTATCTTACCTTTGCACTCCAAATTCTCATATTGCTCTTATTATAAGGTTGCATTTGGGAGAAAAGCTTTTGATTTTTTATTGTTGGCCTCGCTAACGCTCGGCCTATTAAAAAATAAGAGTAATTCGTTAACACCAAAAAAAGTAAAATGGCTAAAGAAATTACTGGCTATGTAAAGCTGCAATGCAAAGGCGGCCAAGCCAATCCGGCACCACCAATAGGCCCAGCACTGGGTTCTAAGGGTGTCAACATCATGGAGTTCTGCAAACAATTCAATGCACGTACTCAAGACAAAATGGGCAAAGTATTGCCTGTATTAATCACAGTTTTCGCTGACAAGTCTTTCGAATTCGTTATCAAAACCCCTCCTGCTGCCGTGCAGCTGATGGAAGCTTCTAAGATCCAGAAAGGTTCTAAAGAAAGCAACCGCCAGAAAGTGGGTAAGGTAACCTGGAATCAGGTAGAAGAAATTGCCAAAGACAAAATGCCGGACCTGAACTGCTTTACAGTAGAAAGCGCCATGCGTATGGTTGCCGGTACTGCACGCAGCATGGGTTTGACAGTTGAAGGCACTGCTCCCTGGAGTAATTAATCCATTGGTTCACCTTATTTAAAATTGTAACGATGGCAATCGCTAAAAAAAGAAAAGCTGTAGAAGCTAAAATAGATAAAAACAAAACGTACAACCTGACTGACGCTGCAACGATGGTTAAAGACATCAACTGCACAAAGTTCGACAGCTCGGTTGATATGCATATACGCCTTGGTGTTGACCCTAAAAAGGCTGACCAGGCTATACGCGGTACGGTAACCCTGCCACACGGCACCGGTAAAACTAAACGCGTATTGGTACTTTGCACGCCTGATAAAGAAGCCGAAGCAAAAGCTGCCGGTGCTGATTATGTAGGTCTGGATGAGTTTGTAGCAAAAATTGAAGGTGGCTGGACAGATATAGACGTTATCGTAGCTACCCCTTCAGTAATGCCTAAAATTGGTAGGCTGGGTAAAGTATTAGGCCCTCGTAACCTGATGCCCAACCCTAAGACAGGTACCGTTACTAACGATGTAGCTGCTGCCGTAACCGATGTAAAAGGTGGTAAAATAGCATTTAAAATAGATAAAGCCGGTATCATCCACGCTTCTGTGGGCCGTGTATCTTTTGAGCCTAGCAAAATTGCAGAAAATGCGCAAGAGCTTATCAATACACTTATACGTATGAAGCCTGCTACCGCTAAAGGTACTTACCTGAAAGGTATCAGCATGGCATCTACCATGAGCCCCGGTTTAACAATAGATACGAAAACCGTAGCTTAATTGTGAACGTAAAACGTAGGTTTTCTTAATCAAATTAAAAAACAAGCAAATGACACCTGCTCAAAAAACTGAAGTAATCGAAGTATTGAAAGAGAAATTCTCTCAGTACAATAATTTCTATATCACTGATACCGAATCTTTATCGGTAGAACAAGTGAGCACGCTGCGCCGCCACTGCTTTGATAAGCAAGTGGAAATGAAAGTGGCTAAAAACACCCTGATAAAAAAGGCGCTGGAAGGCCTGGATGCTGAAAAATACAGCGGTATTTACGATTCATTGCATAACGTAACTGCCCTGATGTTCAGCGAAAGCCCTAAAGAACCGGCTCTTATCATCAGCTCTTTCCGTAAGGCAAGCAATAAAGAAAGGCCTGTACTGAAAGCTGCTTTCATTAACGGTGATCTTTACATAGGTGATGACCAACTGGTTGCACTTACCAAGATCAAAACCAAGAACGAGCTTATCGGCGAAGTTATTGGCCTGTTACAATCGCCTGCAAAACGTGTTATTGCCGCATTGCTGCATAACGCTGAAAAAGGTGGCGAAGCAACTGCACCTGAAGCTACGGCTACAGAGGCACCAGCTGCTGAAACTCCTGCTAACGATGCACCGGCAACTGATGCTGCTGCGCCTGAAGCACCTGCTGCTGAATAGTAGCAAACAAAACATTGGCTTCCAAGTCACAATATATCAAACAACAAATTTTAAAAACAGTAAAAAATTAATACAATGGCAGACGTAAAAGCATTAGCCGAACAACTGGTTGGCTTAACAGTAAAAGAAGTACAAGAATTAGCTGACGTTTTAAAAGCTGATTACGGTATAGAACCAGCTGCTGCTGCAGTAGTTATGAGTGCTGGTGACGGTGGTGGCGCTGCTGCTGCTGCTGAGAAAACTTCTTTCGACGTAGTTCTGAAAGCCGCAGGTGCTTCTAAACTGAACGTTGTTAAGATAGTTAAAGAATTGACTGGTCTTGGCTTGAAAGAAGCTAAAGAATTAGTTGATGGCGCTCCTAAAAACGTGAAAGAAGGCGTAAGCAAAGCTGAAGCTGAAGAACTGAAAGCTAAATTGACTGAAGCTGGTGCCGAAGTTGAGATCGCTTAATTCAGATACTCACAAAACATACTAATAAACCCCGCAATTTGCGGGGTTTATTGTTTTATAATCAGTTTAAAAGGAATACCTATTTGAACTTGTTGAGCGTACGCTTTATCTCACGTTCTGCATCGCGACCCTTGATGCTTTCGCGCTTGTCATGCAGTTTTTTACCTTTACCCAGGCCTATTTCCATTTTAGCATAACCGGCATCATTAATGAATACGGCAAGCGGAACAATGGTATAGCCTTTATCTTTCATTTTATTGGCCCACTTGGCAAGCTCGCGTTTGTTGAGCAGCAACTTACGCTCGCGGGTAGGCTCATGGCCTGCGTAGCCTGCATTTACATACTCAGATATGTGCAGGCTCTTTACCCATAATTCACCCCTACTATTGAAAAAGCAATAGCTATCGTTGAAGCTAACCTTACCATTTCGTATCGATTTTATTTCAGACCCCATAAGCATAAGGCCGGCCGTCAGCGTATCTTCAATAGCGTATTCAAACCTTGCAGGGCGGTTCTTTATGTAAACTTTATCGATCAATATATAAGGAGACTTAACTCTATTTAGTGTACCACTCTATCACTGTGGCTAGTTTTTCTTTCAGGTTTTGGCGCTCTACAATAAAATCGAGGAAGCCATGTTCTAACAAAAATTCAGAACGCTGGAAACCTGCGGGCAGATCTTTCTTAATAGTTTCTTTAATAACACGCGGCCCCGCAAAACCGATCAGTGCTTTAGGCTCTGCAATATTTATATCGCCCAGCATAGCGTACGATGCCGTAACACCACCGGTAGTGGGATCGGTCATGAAAGAGATATACGGCAGCCCGGCTTTAGCCAGCTGTGTGAGCTTTGCAGATGTTTTGGCCATTTGCATCAGTGAGAAGGCACTTTCCATCATACGCGCACCACCCGATTTGGAAATGATCATGAACGGCAGCTTATTCTTTATTGCATGATCGATACCACGCGCGATCTTCTCGCCAACTACCGAACCCATAGAACCGCCAATGAAATTGAAGTTCATACAAGCTATTACCAAACCATTGCCATTTATTTTTCCTACACCTACAGTCATAGCATCGAGCAAGCCTGTAGCTTTTTGTGCATCGACCAGTCGTTTGTCGTATGGCTTTATATCAACAAAGTGCAATTTGTCTTTAGGGGCTATATTTTCAAACAGTAATTCAAACTCACTATTATCAAACAATATATTGAAATACTCAGCTGAATTAATACGATTATGGTAATTACATTTGGGGCAAACGTAATAGTGGTCTTCCAATTCTTTTACCGTAATAGTGGTTTTACATTCCGGGCATTTGTGCCATAGTCCGTCAGGTGCTTCTTTCTTCTCTTGTGTAGTGGTTGAAATGCCTTTTTTAATGCGCCTAAACCAGGTTGATGACATAAGTCTTGAAATTAGTTAACAAAAAGCTACCCCAAAAAGGTAAACAGTGGGCAAAGATACAACTTGCATAACAGTATTTAGCAGGTAAAAGCCTTAGAAATAGCTTTTGTTTTTACTATTATTGCCCAGAAAACAACCCTAAGTGCCCAAACAAAAATATAGTTTACTTTATTTGTTCAATGCTGTAGTATTAATATTTATAGCCACAGCATTTTTAGACCGGGCAGTACAGAATGGGATGTTTTTTGATGGTGTAACCTATGCCGCCATTTCCCGCAACCTTGCTATTGGCAAAGGCAGTTTTTGGGATGTCTATTACCGCGGTCCCTGGCGTTTTTCAGAACATCCGCCGCTGATGTTTGGCATAGAATCTCTTTTCTTTAAAGCACTGGGCGACAGCTATTATACCGAACGGGTGTATTGCTTTGTGTTGTGGTGTACTACAGTAGCCAGCCTATACGGCTTGTGGAGGAAAACAAATAAAAGCGTAGAGGCACGCAGATCTTTTAGCTTGCCACTATTATGTTGGGCTATAATGCCTTCGGTAATCTGGAGCTACCCAAATAACATATTGGATACTACAATGGCCTTGTTTGATATATGGGCAGTGTATTTTTTGTATGCAGGTATGGCGGATAAAAGGCACACTTATCTAAAGCTATTATTGGGCGGTTTGTTCGTTTTTCTCGCTACACTTACCAAAGGCCCTGTTGGTTTGTTTCCGTTGGCGCTACCGTTTGTATATTGGGTAGTGTATAGGGAGCAGCACTTATCACCGATCATATTTAAAAGCATAATACCGCTTGCCGTTGTTGCCGTTATCTATTGCTTATTGTTCAGTTATCAACCCGCAAAAATTTGCCTGAAGGAATATCTTAATGAACAGTTATTTAAAGCAATAGCCGGTAAACGAGAAGTTGTTGACAGCCCTTTTGGCCGATTTCAATTATTAATAGACATCTGCATACAAGCCTTACCTGCATTGGTATTAGCATTGATACTATTTAATGTTGTTAAGGTTTTAAAGCTACCTATTGCGAAACCCAATGAACAGAAGCGACTTGCTTTATTTTATTTTTTGCTGGCTCTATGCGGCTCGTTACCCATAATGATAAGCCTGAAGCAACGCACATTTTACCTGACACCTGTATTCCCTTTTTTAGCTTTCGCACTTGCACTATTGATATTGCCCTACTTCTATACAATAATGCAGCGCATAAGAATACCTCTGCAAAAAATGTTAGTGAATACTATAATAGGCCTGGCTGTAGTAATATGCAGCGTATATATATCGGGCAAGTTTGGTAAGAAAGGCCGAGATGAAGTACTGATAAGCGATATAGAGCAAATGAAAAAGTACATACCGGAAGGTGAACGTATTGGTGTTTGCCATGCAATGGATATGGACTTTACTTTTTTAGCCTATATACAACGCTACCATAAGCTGGAAGTGAATTTACAATACCATAAAGCACGGTATGTGCT
>CBFGNI010000193.1:0-5669 GCA_965650105.1 uncultured bacterium
GGCGCGCACGAACGAATCCTCGCCGCGCACGAAATTGAGGTCGCAGGCCCAGAGCTTTCCCTTTCGACCCCAATACCTTGGATAGTGCGGGCTTCCGAAAAATGGGTTTGCCTGAAAAGACCACTGCTATCCTTATGCACTGGCGGGCAAAAGGCAAACACTTCTATGTGCCTGAAGACCTGAAACCATTATATACGCTTACAGCTGAACAATTTGCAACATTGAAGCCATACATCCGCATCCCGAAGATTTCTCTCAACAAGGCCGATTCAATGACACTGGTGCGTCTGCGTGGCATTGGCCCCAGGCTGGCACATAAAATATTAGAAAAAAGAAAAAATGAACCTTTTACAAGTATCATTGAATTACGCAGTTTGCAGCGCATACCCGATACAGTTTACACACAACTGACTGAGATACTAACAATTGATTAAACCCTAATATGCCATCCCAGAAAAATATCGTAAAATTGCGCTCTGAATTGCTGTTATTACAATAATTGATTATGGATTTTAAGCAGACTGATACCCAGATTGAGATCGCGAGCATGATACGCGATTTCGCCAATAAGCACATACGCCCGCAAATGATGGAATGGGACGAAAGTCAGAAATTCCCTGTAGAAGTGTTCAAGAAACTGGGCGAACTGGGCTTGATGGGTGTTCTTGTTCCTACTGAATACGGTGGCTCCGGCCTGGGGTATTTCGAATATGTAACCGTTATCAGCGAAATAGCTAAAGTTTGTGGTTCTATCGGCCTTTCTGTAGCTGCACACAACTCGCTTTGCACAGGTCATATTCTATACTTTGGCAACGACGAGCAAAAGAAAAAATACCTGCCAAAACTGGCTACTGCCGAATGGATAGGCGCATGGGGGCTAACTGAAGCCAATACAGGTAGCGATGCCGGTAACATGCGTTGCACAGCTACAAAAGATGGCGACGACTGGATACTGAATGGCACCAAGAACTGGATAACCCATGCCATAAGCGGCGATGTAGCTGTAGTATTGGCCCGCACGGGCGAGCCTCGTACATCGGGTAATATCACAGCATTTATAGTTGAAAAGGGCACGCCGGGTTTTACTTCGGGTAAGAAGGAAAACAAACTGGGTATGCGTGCCTCAGAAACTGCCGAACTGGTGTTCGATAATTGCCGCATCTCTGATGCACAACGTATGGGCGAAGTAGGTGATGGTTTCCGCCAGGCTATGAAAGTGCTGGATGGTGGCCGCATATCGATAGCCGCCCTTTCTTTAGGTATAGCTAAAGGCGCTTACGAGGCTTCTTTAAAATACTCAAAAGAACGTTACCAGTTCGATCAACCAATATCGCACTTCCAGGCTATCGCCTTCAAGCTGGCCGATATGGCCACCAAAATAGAAGCATCTGAAATGCTGATATACCAGGCAGCAGATATGAAGAACCGTGGCGAAAGAATGACCAAGGAGTCTGCATTTGCTAAATACTACGCTTCAGAAGTATCCGTTCAGGTATCAACCGATGCAGTACAGATATTCGGCGGTTATGGTTATACCAAAGACTTCCCTGTTGAGAAATTCTACCGCGACAGCAAGCTGTGCACCATTGGCGAAGGCACATCAGAAATACAAAAGCTGGTTATCAGCCGCGAGATATTACAATAATGATAAAGGCCCCGCAAATTGCGGGGCCTTTATCATTATATAGCTCTTACTTATTAATAGTCTTTTTGAGTAAGGGTCAGCTCTTTCAAAGCTTCTTCCAGTTGCTTGTCGTTAGGGGCTATACCGTGCCATTCGTGGGTGCCTTCCATAAAGCTTACACCTTTACCCATAGCTGTTATCATTAGTATGCATACTGGTTTGCCTTTACCGCTAGCAGCTTTTGCTTCTTCCAGGCCTTTTACCACGTGCTCCATATCGTTGCCTTCCATTTCTATAACATGCCAGCCAAATGCTGTAAACTTATCCTTCAGGCTGCCGAGGTCCATTACCATTTTGGTAGGGCCGTCTATCTGCTGCCCGTTCACATCTATAGTAGCTATCAGGTTGTCTATCTTATGGTGGGCTGCAAACAATATGGCTTCCCAGTTCTGGCCTTCCTGTAGTTCACCATCGCCATGCAGCGAGTAAACGAGGCGGTCATCGCCATTCAGCTTTTTGGTAAGCGCCGCACCTGCAGCTACGCTCATGCCCTGGCCAAGCGAACCACTGGCAATACGTACACCCGGCAGATGCTCGTGCGTGGTTGGGTGGCCTTGCAGTCTTGAGTTAAGCTGGCGGAAGGTAGCCAGTTCGCTTACTTCAAAATACCCGGCACGTGCCAATACGCTGTAAAATACAGGTGATATGTGGCCGTTCGACAGGAAGAACAGGTCTTCACCTTTTCCATCCATATTGAACTTAGGGTCGTGCTTCATAGCATTGAAGTATAAAGCCACCAGGAAGTCAGTACAACCCAGCGAGCCACCAGGGTGGCCGCTTTGTGCACCATGCACCATTCTTACTATATCCCTGCGCACTTGCGCTGCTGTATCTTTCAGGTTTTGCAGATCCATTACTGGTTGAAAATTGTGCGGCAAAAGTAGCATTTACCCCCGACTTTTCACACAAAAAATGCAGGGCTGCCACACCTTACGTAAATTGCATACGGATGACGACGAACGAGGTTCCAAAACGCTATTTTACAAAGCAACTGATGCACTGGCACGGCAACGAGAACACCCGCAGCCTGCCATGGAAGGAAGAGAAAGACCCATATAAAATATGGCTTTCGGAAGTAATATTGCAGCAAACACGCGCTGCACAAGGCTTGCCTTATTACCTGCGCTTCACCGAGCGTTACCCAACCGTTCAGGATATGGCTGCCGCCAATGAAGAAGAAGCCTTCCGAATATGGCAGGGCTTAGGCTACTACAATCGCTGCAAGAACATGCTGGCCACGGCCCGTATTATAGCTAATGACTTAAATGGCCAATTCCCAAATACATACGAAGGCCTATTAGCATTGAAAGGTATTGGCCCATATACCGCTGCTGCAATAGGTTCATTTGCCTTTGGCCTGCCTGAGGCTGTAGTTGATGGTAATGTGTACCGTGTATTGGCCCGTTACTTTGGTATCGATACGCCTTTTGATACTACTGAAGGTAAAAAGGAGTTCAGCCAATTAGCAAAAGAGTTGTTGGAAGTAACTGATAGTTCAGCCTATAACCAGGCCATTATGGATCTGGGCGCTACCGTATGTACGCCTCAAAACCCCAAATGCCCTGAATGCCCTTTACAGCAAAAGTGCATTGCCTATAAGCAAAACCTTACCCGGCTACTACCCGTACGCAGCAAGCGTACCGCCGTTACTACACGCTATTTCCACTATATACTATTTGTAAGTCAAGGCCAGTTATGGTTAAGAAAGCGAACGGGTAAAGACATTTGGCAAAACCTACATGAGCCTTTCCTTATAGAAGACACCCATGCTTTGACATCAAAAGAACTGACAAAGCACACGTCATTTATACCACTAAACATCAAAAAGCCGGAGCTTGAATATGAGGGTAAACTCAGCCAAAGACTTACGCACCGTATAATAGAAACGCACTTTTTTACCCAGCAATTAAGCAAACCTATGTTCATCTCAGATGATGGTATATGGGTGCATTACAATGAGTTAAAAAATTTAGCCTTCCCTAAAACAGTAGTTTCTTTTTTAGAAAAAAAACTTTACTTTTAGTATCATAACAGGTTATAATTTTTAATAATTGATAAATTGAACTACTATGAGAGGCGTTAACCGGGTGATGTTGATTGGAAATCTTGGACGTGACCCCGAATTACAGTACCTGGAAGGCAATATAGCAGTCGCAAAATTCCCCCTGGCTACCACTGAAACATTTAAGGATAAAAATGGCAATCTCGTATCGCAAACTGAATGGCATACGGTAGTGTTGTGGCGTGGCCTGGCCGAATTGGCCCAAAAATACCTGCATAAAGGCAGCCTTGTATTTATAGAGGGCAGGCTGCGTACCCGCAACTGGGAAGATAAAGACAAAGTACGCCGTTTTAGCACCGAAGTAGTAGGTGATAACCTGGTAATGCTGGATAAACGTAAAGAAAGCACTGAATATCAAAGTGCAAGTACCGACGGGCAGCAGGACATGAATGGTTTCAGCACCCCGGACATCACTTTTGAAGCCGGCAGCACCGACACAAAGGATAATTTGCCTTTTTAAGCCCCGGTTTAATATTAAATTAGCATATAAAAGGAAAGAGATAGCAATTGTTTCTTTCCTTTATTTATTTTTGATAAGTAAACCAAACGCGCAGAACTTGGAAAGCACTGAAGGGGAGACGATCCTGACATCATTATTATTGCAAGCAGGACCTGAAGTTTTTTCAGCTTCCAATATCACCATTCTCATAATCATTATATTGCTGCTGCTATTGCTCACGGCAATAACAGCCGGCGCCGAGACGGCATACTTCTCGCTAAACGCTAAAGACGTAAACTACCTGAAGACGAAAGAGGAAGCAAGCGCCAGGCAAGCAATTACTTTACTGGAGCAGCCAAAAGTGCTGCTGGCTACCATACTGGTAGCCAATAACTTCATCAATATTGCAATAGTTATCACTACCAATTTATTGATAAGGCAAATACTGCCGCCTGATATAAGTACAATGGCTTCCTTCCTGATACAGGTTATCGCCGTTACTTTTTTATTGGTGCTGTTTGGCGAAGTATTGCCCAAAGTATACGCTACGCAAAACAATATGCGTATGGCGCTTTTTGCCGCGCCGGTGCTTACCCTTATGAATGGGGTTTTCCGCCCCGTAAGCCGCATGCTGGTATCATCTACCAACTATATTGAAGATAAACTAGGCTCGAAAACAGGCAACCCGATCAGCAATGAAGATTTTGAACATGCTATTGAACTGACTGTTGGACACACGGCTACACGCGAGGAGGTAAACATATTTAAAGGCATCCTGAAATTTGGCAACATTACTGTACGCCAGATAATGCACACACGCCTTGATGTAAACGGCGTGCCCTACGACCTGAAATTTCCCCAGGTACAGAAGTTGGCAATAGAAGTTGGCTACTCGCGCATGCCGGTGTATAAAGAAAGCCTGGATACCATTGCCGGTGTTATATATACCAAAGACTTTTTGCCGCATACCGATGATGATAACTTCGACTGGCACACACTTATAAGGCCAGCTTATTTTGTGCATGAGAGTAAGCTGATAGAAGACCTGCTAAAAGAGTTTCAGCAAAAGAGAATACACTTCGCTATAGTAGTTGATGAGTTTGGCGGTACATCGGGCATTGTAACCCTTGAGGATATAATGGAAGAAATAATAGGCGATATAAAAGATGAATTTGACGAAGAAGACCTGCACTTTAAAAAGATAGACGATAACAACTTTATACTGGAAGGTAAAACACTTATTAATGATGTATGCCGCCTGATAGGGCAGCCTTCCGACACGTTTGAAGACATACGTGGTGAAAGCGACTCGCTGGCGGGATTGATCCTTGAAATATCGGGCAAGTTCCCTGCGGTAAATGAAACGGTAAGTTATAACCAGTTTGACTTTACTGTATTGAACATTGATAAGATGCGGATACAGCGCGTGAAGCTGACCATCAACGAAACGGAAGAAGAATAAAAGTTTACAATGAAAAGTTTTG
>CBFGNI010000194.1:0-5644 GCA_965650105.1 uncultured bacterium
GTCCATCTGCGCGGCGCCCGTGATCATGTTCTTCACATAGTCAGCGTGGCCCGGACAGTCAACGTGCGCGTAGTGGCGGTTAGCTGTTTCGTACTCAACGTGTGCTGTATTGATAGTGATACCGCGTTCTTTTTCTTCTGGGGCAGCATCAATTTCATCATATCCTCTTTTCTGTGCCAAACCTTTATTTGACAGGATAGTTGTGATAGCTGCAGTTAAAGTGGTTTTACCATGGTCAACGTGGCCTATGGTACCAATGTTTACGTGCGGTTTCTCCCGCTTAAAGGTCTCTTTTGCCATTTTATTCTTTTTTAATTATTTTGGATTGCCTTCTAAAAAGTTTGCAAATATAACTTTATTTCTATTCAAATAAATTTTTTTTTCGGATGCTGCAATTGTCGCAAAAAACACAGCAAACAAAGGAAAAAATTTATGCGGAAAACTAACTATTGGGTGGGCTGAAAAAGAAGTAGAGCTGTTGAGCAGGATTGAACTGCCGACCTCTTCCTTACCAAGGAAGTGCTCTACCACTGAGCTACAACAGCTTGGAAAACTGCTTTCTTAAAGAACGAGCGGGAGACGAGGCTCGAACCCGCGACCTACAGCTTGGAAGGCTGTCGCTCTACCAACTGAGCTACTCCCGCTGATATTTACTACAAAAGGTAGTAAATAAATTTAATGTGGGCAGAGAAGGATTCGAACCTCCGAAGTCGTAAGACAGCAGATTTACAGTCTGCCCCCGTTGGCCGCTTGGGTATCTGCCCGGCCTTGAGTGATATATAGAAAGAGCCGCTTGCCGGAATCGAACCAGCGACCTACTGATTACAAATCAGTTGCTCTACCATCTGAGCTAAAGCGGCTTCTATTTTTATTTGTAAGAACTTCTTTCCCAACTGCTTTGGGGATTGCAAAAGTAGGCAACAAAATGATTTTTGCAAATTTTTTTAGCTCAACACAAAAGAAAATATAAAAGCATCTTGAAAGCTATCATATTACTGTATAAGATCGGCAGTAAAACTTACTGTATCTGTAACAATAACATTATTCTCGCCATAGCTCATTATATAGCTACCCTGGAAGTTTGTACCAAGATCATTTACCAGGCCCGAGCCTCTTTGTATAGTTATGTATCCTGTATTACCTTTTACATTCTGAGATTTTTCAAAAACAAAATTTTTGTACGAAGCGGGTTCGTATTTTTCATTTCTTGCTTCTGTACACATTATGTTGTCATAGGCTGTATTACCCATAAAATCGTCAATGTAAAAACTAACTCTGGAATCAGGTACGGCCTTAATAGTAATGTCGTATTTATGCGTCAACGCCAGGTTCTCTTGCTTGCTGCTACCTGTTACTCGCTCCTTCATACTCCACCTGCCAATAAACCTGTTGAGCGTGGTTATTTCGCAATGAGTGCCTTCAAACCCGCTTAAGCAAGAGCATATCCCCTTGAAGCAGCTACTCCCATTTTGGCACGCCACATCTACACATTCATCTATTGTGGTTGTTTCCGTTTTTTTGCAGGCGGTGTACCCAACTGTAAGGAAGCATAGCAAGGTTATGGCCAATGTTACTGAAGCATTTTTTATCGTTCCTTTCATACGTTTCTATTATCGGTAAAATTACCGCATTTATCGTGTCCAGCGGGTATTGATTGTAATAGTAGTGTCTAAATTTCCATTCCTATACCTAAAGCCATAAACACCGGCCACAGTCTTTCTGTCGTTAGTATCAATAGTACATTTGCCGTTGTTTATTGTAACAAAACTGTCTAACACCTGGTAAGGAATTGTAAATGTGTATAGATTAACACGCTTGCATTTTACCGGCTTCAATGTATCCAGCAAGCCATATATCACGAAACTATCGGTATTCACATCTGATATCTGTAAATCATAAAACAGATGGCTGCGTGTAGTATCCCGCAAGTAAGTATCGTCGGCATTCCACATCCCATCGTATTTATCTCCCCAACGCTGCTCGCAGCTTACCCCTTCATAACCCGCGGGGCAAGCGCATTTGGCCTGTACGCATACACCCAAATTATTACATACCGTTTTATCACATTTATCATCTATGCAACCGGTTGCCAATATTGCTAATATGAGAAATAAGGTATGTCTTCCTTTTAAAAACATGGCACAAGTTACAACATGTTTATGCATAACTATAACGCATAAAAAAGGGGGGCAATAAATTGCCTCCCTTTTTATGATTAACTTCATATTTTTAACGCACAAGCGTTACTTCGCCACGCAATATTTCGCTTCTACCATCGGGTATGCCAATACGTATTAGATAGCTGTACACGCCCATTTCAGCAGGGCTGCCTTTAAAGCTGCCATCCCAGCCATCGCGGTTGCCAGCGCTGCTAAACACCTCCTGGCCCCAGCGATTGAAAATGCGGAATTCCTGAACCCTTTCCGTGGTCAGGTTTGCTACCCTGAACACATCATTCTTACCATCGCCATTAGGCGAGAAAGCCGAAGGAATTTGCACGTACTTATCCAATATCCTAACCAACAAACTATCAGAATTGCGGCAGCCATTAATATCAGCTACCGTCAATGTATAAACGGTTTCCTTTTGTGGCGATGCATATACATCCGGCACATTGAAAGCACTTAACCCATCAGTTGGTGTCCAGGAGAACAATACGCCTCCTCTTGTGTACATGTGCAATTCAGCACGGTCTCCATAGTATATTGCGGTATCATTTCCTACTTCTACAATCGGTAGTGGGTTCACTGTTACATTTAAATGCAATTCATCAAAGCACTTGTATTCATCACTTATTTTTATGGTATAGCTGGTAGATTCTTTCAAATCTATGGTTACGCTATCGCAATCACCACAACTAACACCCTTTGTTGGCGACCAGATATACTCCACACCACCGCCTAATTGTATATCGAATTTTTCACCAACACATATAGTTGTATCAGTAAACGGACTAATAGTGGGGTTTCTTTCTGAAACGATCACCTTCACTGTATCACGGCCATAGCAGAGAAATGTATCTAATATTTGAACCTGGTATATAGTAGTATGGGCTACATATGCTAAAGTATTAGGCGCTGTTGTATCGCCAACAAATTGCGATGGTGTCCACATAAACCCATAACCGGAAGGAGCTGGTGGCTGCAATGGCTCTGCATTTAGATACGTATATCCCGGCTCACACATAAGTTGGGTAGTAGCCGTCGCATCCACACGTCCGCGATCAATGATCTTTAATACATAATCTTTCACTAGCCCTGCATCGCAAGTATCATATATTGGGTTGCCGTCAGTACCTGCTTTATTATTTATAAGATAATCTCCGGGATAAAAAGGAGATTTATTGAAATAAACGTCAATAGTATCGGTTAGTAAAATAGTATCACACTCCACAGGTACCTTGTAAGTGCCACCTGGTACTGCCCTAACTATTCTAACTGATGTATCCGGCCCTTTAATAGTAAAATCGCTACCATCAGATGCAATACTTGATAACTGAACACCTCTGTTAAAAACTAATCTTCTCATAACACAACTGCGCCCTAAGGTTCTGTTTATCGCCAAAGGGTCGGTATTATCATTCACTGTAAACTTAAACGATTCTGTAGCCGATTGCTGGTTGTTGCAAAGGTCATAAAGGCTATTCCCATCCGAACCTTTTTTAGGTCGGAGTGTATATGTTCCGGGGGTAAGTACTGTGCCTAGTTTTAAAATAAATTCGCTGGTAAATTTCGCACCCGACTGGCAAGTGGGGCTGAATGCAGAATTGATAGGTATGGCTGTACCACTAGGGCCTATCAGGCTGAAATCCGATCCGTCAGGAGCTAAAGAATCGCATAATATCAATTCCGACATTTTCACCCTTATATCGCTGCTGGCAAAACCGCAATGGCTGCCTACCGATACATACTTAGGTGTTTCCTGGTCAAATATCGATGCAGTAGAACCCGTAAAGTCAAGCGTATAACCATTAGTATTATTACTGAAGTTGTCGATAAGCAAAATATAGGTTTCGCCAGCCACCGCATTTATTGCAGAGCTAAAAGATGGCCCACCGGCACCTTGCGATGGCTGGGTGGCTGTTGTTGATAAGCCGGTTTCACCATTAGGGCCGCTGGTACCTATAGCCGCATAGTTGCAGCGTACAGGTAAATTATTAGTTACATAGTCGCAGCCACGGGGTGCACATTTCTTGCCTGTAGCATCCCAAATGGCAAAGTCATAGTCAGTTACCTGTCCCGGAGGGTTGATTGGCGTAAGTAAAAAAATGAGCGTGCCGCTTTTTACCACGTTTATTACATACCATGTGGTTCTGTTTTCGCCACCAAGGCAATCCTGGTTAGCAGGTGTCAATTCAGCTATATCGCCGGGGCCGGCAGCAGCAACGTTTTGCTGGTAAATATTCTGGCATACGGGTATTGCATTCTGGCAATCAGCAGTATTTCGTGCCTGCGCAAACGCCTTATTTACTGGCAGCAATAGCGATAGGAAGGTTATTAAGGACAAAAATCTCATAGCATACTTGTCTTTTCTGGTATAGACGTACAAATATAGACAAGTAAAATGCCTATACAGTTGGAATACCAGACACATATTAATAATATTAAACCTACCGCTTTTTTGCGAACCGGCAAAGAAATAGGTGAGTATTAATGGTATTTTCATCTGCATCCGGCATGGAGGCTATGTGTAGTAATTATAGTAATTTCACTGCTCAACCATTACTACGTACGTGAAAGCTATTATCCCGGTTGCTGGTGCAGGCACCAAACTAAGGCCACTTACTTATACACAACCTAAGGCGTTAATACCTATTGCAGGCAAAACTATCCTAAGTGTTATTGTTGATCAGCTCCTGGAAGCAGGCGTTACTGAATTTGTATTTGTAATAGGGTACCTGGGCGAAAAGATACAACGCTATATAGCCAAAACATACCCCGATCTCAATTACACCCTGGTAAACCAGCCCGACAGGCGTGGTCTTGGCCATGCTATATGGTTAACCAAAGAAGCAGTAAAAGAGGAAGAAGTGTTAATTGTGTTAGGCGATACTATTTGCGACTATAACATAAAAGAGGTGCTTAGCAGCGATATATCCCAAATAGGTGTGCGTAAAGTGGATGACCCCCGTAGCTTTGGCGTTGCTGAATTGGGGGATAATGACAAAGTCCTTAAGGTGGTTGAAAAGCCATTGATACCTAAATCGAACATGGCAATGGTAGGCGTGTACTACGTTAAAGAAACCAATATCATGTATAAGGCACTGGAAGAACACATGACCAGCGGCGAACATGAAGAAGGTGAATACTATTTTACCAGTGCCCTGCAGGAAATGATACAGAAGGGGGTCAACTTCAAAGCGTTTCGTGTAAATAACTGGTTCGATTGCGGTAAGAAAGAAACACTTCTTTCAACTAATGCTATTTTACTTAAACAAATGGCAGAAGAACACCCGAACCCTTTACCGCCGCATGCTATAGATACCTGCGTTATAATACCTCCCGTTAGTATTGCGGAAGGGTGCAAACTCAGCCATTCTATTATTGGCCCTAATGTAACTATTGGTGAGGAAACAATTATACAATCTTCTATTGTAAAAGACAGCATTATAGGATCTTATGCCGAACTTGAAGAAGTAGTACTG
>CBFGNI010000195.1:0-5636 GCA_965650105.1 uncultured bacterium
TATTTGTTCTTTCTAATTGCTATCTCTGCTAATAGGAATCTCACGTTAAACATGCCCATTTACGGATCATCCTTACTATTGTAAAATGAATGGGGATATAACCGTGGATGGAATACCTACAACAAAAATGCAAGGGAAGACAACCATTTATTACGGAACAGATGCTGCACCAAAACATATCCGCAAAAACAGCACAACAGAAAAAATAAATGACTAACAATGTGCCGCATCAGATACACATCTCTACTGCTTTGCATATGCATTTGCTTTTCTAAAACAACCAGTGGCACTTCAAATGCTACACCATGATCCTTTTCGATATAAGTAAGCAGCTTTTTATCGTTCTTAAATGCATAGTCACAACTTACCTCACCCATTTCGCGCTGTACAGGCTCATCCCAGCTGATACCATAGTCTTGATAGGTACATAAACCGATGATAATAGAGATAAAAAGTAAAATCAATCCCGGCAAATAACGTTTGAGATTGTTTGAAAAGATCAGTGACATGTTCGTAGGGTTAGGACTCATACAATACTAAAGATATTATTATGATTGAAAACTAAGGTAAAACGAAGGGGATTTTATAAGAATGATAGCCAGCTATGTACCGAATTATTTACATTTGAGCTCTAAAAATGTTTGAACCTATGCAAGTATGGAACGATTATCTGGCGCAAAATAAACAGCGTTTTCTTGATGAGCTGCTCGACCTGTTGCGCATACCATCGGTAAGTGCCGACAGTAACTATAAAGCTGATGTAGCCCGTTGTGCTGATGCTGTGAAAGAAAACCTGCTGAAAGCAGGTTGCGATAAAGCAGAAATATGCCCAACCGAAGGACACCCGATAGTATATGGCGAAAAAATTATTGACCCATCGAAGCCAACAGTATTAGTGTATGGCCACTATGACGTGCAGCCTGCCGACCCTTTGGAACTTTGGCACAGTGGCCCTTTTGAACCCGTAATAAAAGACGAAAAGATATATGCACGCGGCGCCTGCGATGATAAAGGCCAGATGTTCATGCATGTAAAAGCATTGGAAGTAATGGTGAAAACCAATACCCTACCCTGCAATATTAAATTCATGATAGAAGGCGAGGAAGAAGTTGGTTCATCGAACCTCGGCAAGTTTCTGGAAAGCAATAAAGAAAAACTGAAAGCCGATATCGTATTGGTATCTGATACTTCAATGATAAGTATGGAGCACCCTTCCTTAGAAACAGGGCTTCGTGGCCTGGCTTATATGGAAGTGGAAGTAACAGGCCCGGACCGCGACTTGCATAGCGGTGTATATGGTGGCGCTGTGGCTAACCCGATAAATATACTTTGTAAAATGATCGCATCGCTGCACGATGAGAATAACCATATTACCATTCCGGCTTTTTACGATAAAGTTGACGACCTGAGCGAGGTTGAACGCAAAGCACTCAACAACGCACCATTCAACCTGGATGAATATAAAAAAGACCTGAATGTAAAGGAAGTATGGGGCGAAAAAGGCTATACAACTATGGAACGCACCGGCATACGCCCTACACTTGATGTAAATGGTATATGGGGTGGATATACAGGCGAAGGGGCTAAAACAGTGTTGCCATCGAAGGCTAACGCAAAAATATCGATGCGCCTGGTGCCCCACCAAAATTCAGAGGAAATTGCTGCTATCTTCAAAAAGCACTTTGAAAGTATTGCACCCGATTATGTAACCGTAAAAGTAACTGCACACCATGGTGGCGAACCTGTTGTTACTCCAACGGATTCAGTAGCATATAAAGCGGCCGCAGAAGCTATTAAAACAGCTTTTGGCAAAGACCCCATACCTACACGCGGTGGTGGAAGCATACCCATAATAGCGCTGTTTGAAAGCATATTGGGACTAAAAACCGTATTGCTTGGTTTTGGGCTGGATAACGATAATATCCACTCGCCAAACGAGAAATATGATGTATTCAATTACTTTAAAGGCATTGAGACAATACCTTACTTCCACAAGTATCTTACAGAAATGAGTAAGAATTAGAAAAAATTTCCAATTTTTTTTACATTTATAGCCAAACCTGAAAAGATATATGAGAAAATATACATCCGCATTTGTTTCCGGCTTGTTCACATTAGCTGTATTTGGCATGTGCACATTCAGTGCCTGTACTAAAGAAGATGGTGATGGCTATTGCATTAGCGACGTTACCAAGGCAAGGCACCAGAACGATGTTTGTCCTACCGACTGCCCTGGTGTAAAGGGTTGCAACGGTACCCGGTATTGCAACCTTTGCGAAGCAAATAAAGCAGGTGTAAATTTTGTGAAATAACTAGTTTAGAACCGCATATTCTACTAAAGGCAGCCTACAACCGGGCTGCCTTTATTTTTAATATATAGCTTTTAAATAACAAAATCAATATTTGAATTTTACCGGCGATGCCTGAAATTTGCAGTATGTCAGCGCCTAATATCATAATAGCTATCGATGGTTTTTCTTCTTGCGGCAAGAGCACACTTGCCCGCGAGCTTGCTAAAAAACTAGGCTATACTTATATTGATAGCGGTGCTATGTATCGTGCCATTACGTTACATTTTCTTCGTAATGGCATAGATCTGCAGGATCATGACCAGATACTGAATGCATTGGCTGAAGTCCATCTTTCGTTTGTATTCAACGAAGCGTCGGGGAGATCTGAAATGTGCCTGAACGATGAAGACGTAGAACACCAGATACGCGAAATGCTGGTAGCTGAAAAAGTGAGCCAGGTAGCGGCTATAAAAGAAGTACGCTCGTTTGCCACTGCGCAGCAAAAAAAGATGGGCCGTAAAAAAGGTATTGTGATGGATGGCCGCGATATAGGTACGGTTGTATTCCCGGAAGCGGAACTAAAGATATTCATGACTGCCGACCCATCTATACGCGTGAAACGGCGTTTTGAAGAGTTGTTCCCTACCAACCCCAATATTACCCTGGAAGAAGTGAAACACAACCTGGAACTGCGTGACTATATTGATAGCAACCGGGAGGCAAGCCCGCTAACACAGGCTGCTGACGCTATAGTGCTGGATAATAGCTCACTAACGCGCGAGGAGCAACTGGATATGGTACTGGGCTGGGTGAATGAACGTACGCAGCAAGTGACCGCATAATTTTCTCTCAATTTCATTTTTCTTTTTGCATTTAAGTATTGACTTTTGAATGGAAGTCGAAACCAACCTTGTTATGAACAATTACGAGATCGCCGATTATTTTTTATTGCTATCGAAACTGATGGATATTCATGGTGAAAATTCATTCAAATCGAAATCGTACAGTATTGCAGCTTACAATATTGAAAAGCTGTCCCGCGAGATAACAGATATGGATGATGCAGAATTGTTCAGTCAAAAAGGTATTGGCGACAGCACCGGTAAAAAAATACGTGAGATACAAAATACAGGTAAGCTTGATGCGCTGGAAGCAATACTCGCTAAGACACCTGCAGGCATATTGGAAATGCTGAATGTAAAAGGCCTTGGGCCAAAAAAGATAGCCCTGATATGGAAAGAAATGGGCATAGAAAGCGTAGGTGAACTGGAATATGCCTGCAACGAAAACAGGCTGGCTGCTGTAAAAGGTTTCGGCGCAAAAACACAGGACAGCATTTTACAGAGTATTGCTTATATACACAAGAACCAGGGCTTTCATCTTTGGGCTGAAGTAGATGCAATTGGTAAACACCTGTTAGAGCAGCTACAAAAGTCCTTTCCTGAAAATAAGTTTGCACTAACGGGCGATATACGCAGGCAAAGCGATACGCTTGAGTTTATTGAGATAGTGAATGATCTTGACAACAATACCCTGCAACAACAGTTTGAACCCATACCTGATACCGTAGTTGAAGCGGAACCGAACAATAGACTATTAGTGCGTATGCCGCAGCAACCTGCTGTACGTTTTCATTTGTGTGGAAAGGATGATTTCTACACTACCCTGTTCAATACGTCGGGCAGTGAAGAGTTCATGAAAGCCTTTTTAGATAAGTACACAGTACCTGAAAATGCCGCAAGTGAAGAAGAAATATTTACACACAACAAACTGGCATACATACAACCCGCACTGCGTGAAGCAGAGGCAGTGCTAAATCTTGCAGCCGCAAATAAACTGCGCGAGCTGATACAACCCAAAGACATAAAAGGCATTATCCACTCTCATAGCACATGGAGCGATGGCACGGAGACGATCGAATTGATGGCTAAAGCTGCGTTAGAGAAAGGGTTTGAATACCTTGTTATCAGCGACCACTCGCAGGCGGCTTATTATGCCAATGGATTAACGCCGGAACGTATTGCCATGCAGCACCTCGAAATAGATGCTATTAACGCAAAGCTCTACCCCAACTTTAAAGTTTTTAAAAGTATAGAGGCTGATATATTGGGCGATGGCAGATTGGACTATAACGAGTCGGTGCTGAATACTTTTGATATTGTAATAGCATCGGTACACAGCAACCTGAAGATGAGCCTGGAGAAAGCAATGGACCGCGTGATGGCTGCCATACGCAATCCGTTTACCACAATACTTGGCCACCCTACCGGGCGCCTGTTATTATCGCGCGAAGGTTACCCCCTTGACCATAAACAAGTGATAGATGCCTGCGCCGAACACAATGTAGTGATAGAAATAAACGCCCACCCTCGCAGGCTGGACCTTGACTGGCGCTGGATAGAATATGCCATAGAAAAAGGCGTAATGCTGTCTGTTGACCCCGATGCACACTCGGTAGCAGGCTTTAATGATATATACTACGGTGTAATGAGCGCGCAAAAAGGAGGCCTGACTGCTGCCAATAATTTGAGTAGCTTAACATTAAAAGAGTTCGAGGCTTTTGTGGAAAGGAATATGGAGAAGAAAAATAAAGTTGTAATCGCATAAAACATCAGGATGAACAAAAGACAATTAGGCAATACAGATCTGCAATTCTTACCATTGGTATTTGGCGGCAACGTATTGGGTTGGACTATCGATGAGAAACAATCGTTTGAGGTGCTGGATACATTTGTGGATGCGGGACTAAGTTTCATTGATACTGCGGATGTGTACTCGCGCTGGGGTGAAGGTAATGTGGGTGGTGAATCGGAAACGGTGTTAGGTAACTGGATGAAAGAACGTAACAATCGCAGTAAAGTAATTATTGCTACCAAAGTAGGCGGCGATATGGGCCAGGGCAATAAAGACATTTCTAAGGCATATATACTGAAGGAAGTTGAGGCTTCTTTAATACGCCTGCAAACTGACTACATAGACTTATACCAAACGCATTGGGATGATGATACCACACCTGTAGAAGAAACACTGGAAGCATACACACAACTGATAAAAGAAGGTAAGGTTCGTTTTATTGGTGCATCTAATTTATCTGTTGCACGATTGAAAGCATCATTGAGTGCAAGTGAACAAAAAGGACTGGCTCGATACGAAAGCTTTCAACCGGAATACAACTTGTATGCGCGTGAAGGTTTTGAAAAAGAGATGCAACAAGTGTGTATTGACAATAACCTGGGTGTTATCACTTACTTTTCTTTGGCCAGTGGTTTTCTTACAGGCAAATACCGCAATGAAGCAGACAAAGACAAAAGCATACGCGGCAGTAGCATGGATAAATACATGAAC
>CBFGNI010000196.1:0-5634 GCA_965650105.1 uncultured bacterium
ATACATGTCTAGTCATCATCATAACGATAACATACAGCACCTGTACGAAGGTGATCAATCAAAATTGTATTCTGGTGTTATGCAACATCACAGCGATGTAGCCTCACCTGAAAGTAAAAAGCAAATAGGCAGAATATGGAAAGTGTTCTGGATACTATTGGCTGTAACAATTGTTGAGGTAATAATAGGTATGTTCTTTAGCCACCATATGCCTAAGGCATTGGTAGTATTCTTCTTCATGGCGCTTACGCTGTTCAAAGCTGGCTATATAGTTGCTATATTCATGCACCTTGGCGATGAGGTGAAGAGTTTCCTGATAACAGTTTTGATACCGCTTACTTTATTTATATGGTTCATAATAGCATTCCTGGCCGATGGCGGTTTCTGGTTGCACATGAATACTACTTCGGGCGTGAAATAAATAGCACGCTAAACAATTAGGAATGACGAAAAAGAATTCAAACAAAAAGTTTTTTATGGGATTAGCGGTAGCATTTTTGCTACCGTTGTCTTTTTATCTCATTGCCAAAATAATGTCGAAGGATAAGATATTTCTTCCTGGGTATTATGTGGCAGATAAGGTAGATACTATTACTGAAAATGGAAAGGTGGACTTTGATACAATTTTTCACCAGGTAAACGATATTACCCTCATCAATCAGTTTGGCAAACAGGTATCATTAAACAAAGACCTTAAAGGCAAAATACTGGTTATTGATTTTTTCTTTGCCAATTGCCCGTCTATATGCCCTAAGCTTACTGCTAATATGGGTATGTTGCAGAAGGCTTTCAGGCGCAACCCCAAGATGGAGAGTTCGCTGGATACAGCCGTGCATTTTATTTCTATAACAGTTAATCCTGAAAGAGACACTTTCCCGGCGCTTCGCGAATATGCTAATAAACACGGTGTCAATCACGATCATTGGTGGTTCCTTACCGGGCCTAAAAAAGACATTTACAATTTTGCACGTAACGAACTAAGGGTATACACCACGCCCGGCGATGGTGGAGCAGATGATTTTGTACATACTGAAAAATTGGTATTGCTGGATCAGGACAGGTATATAAGAGGATATTACAATGGTCTTGATACTGTTGACCTGAGAAAATGTGCTGATGATATTGTGTTACTGACCATCGAAAAGAAGAGACAAAAGAAACAAAACAAATAAGATGTTATCTCCCGTACTTAAGAAAAACGATAAAAATGCAAGACTGCTGATATACACAGTGTCTTTTGTGGTATTTGCAGCAGTGGCTATACTATCGAAAGTTAAGCTTGAAGTAGATCTTGGATTTGATGTTCATGTATTTGCGCAAATAAATGCTGTGCTTAATACTTGTGTTTCTGTATTATTAATAGCTGGGCTAATAGCGGTAAAGAATAAAAATTATGTAGGTCATAAAAAGCTGATGATGACAGCAATTATATTATCAGCATTATTCCTCATTTCCTATATAGCACATCACCTTTTATCAGGCGATACAAAATATGGTGGCGAGGGTAGTATTCGTTATGTGTATTTCGTTATTCTTATAACACATATATTTCTTGCAGCCATTATACTCCCGTTCATTTTGTATACGGCATACCGCGCTTTGACAGGTGAATTCGGTAAACATAAGAAACTGGCAAAGTATACCTTTCCGTTGTGGTTATATGTAAGTATAACAGGCGTTATTGTTTACCTGATGATATCGCCTTACTATACATAAGGCTTTTGGATGGTAGATAAGGTTGTCTTAATTTTAGGATATGAAAAAGATATTGTTCCGTGTGTTGGTAGTAGTAATGCTGATGGTACCTGCGATGGTAAAAGCGCAGGGCTGTGCAGTATGTACTAAAACTGCAGCAGGGCTCGATGAAAAGAGCGCCCGTGGACTGAATGGCGGTATCTTATATCTTGCGTTGCTACCTCTTGGTATTTTAAGTACCGTAGGCTTTATTTGGTGGCGTCATAATAAAGGGCAGATTTAATCACTCACACTACATCAATATGAAAAAAACTGTTTATTACCTGCTTGGGCTAGTAATGCTGGTAGCTGTATGCTCATCTTGCAAACGTAAAGTAATAAGAGGTGAAGGTGCAGTTGAAACAGTAGAACGCAACGTAACTGAATTTTATGCGGTAGATATTGACATGCCGCTGAAAGCTAAAATACATATAGCTAATAATACAGGCGCGCCTCTTCTGCAAATAAAGGCACAAAAAAACCTGCAAAACGAGGTGAAAACCGAGGTTAAGAATGGGGTATTGCGGTTATATACCGAAAAACTGTTTCATTTCCGTTCAGATGAAGCTATAATAGCCGAGATCAATATACCTCAGCTTAGGGCATTAACAATAACCGGTGCGGGTGATGCCGATATAGATGGCAATCTTACAGGCGAAAGTTTTGAACTAAATGTTACAGGTACCGGCGATGTAAACATTCAAAATTTAAATGCAAATAGATTTGTTGCGAAGCTTTCAGGTGCCGGCGATGTAAGTGTAAAGTCGGGCAATGTCAATGAAGCTGATTTGCGTATAACAGGCCTGGGTGATATTAAAGCCTATGGTTTGCAAACACATTCTACCGCAGCTTCTGTAACTGGTGCGGGCGATATTCAGATAACAGCCTTAGGTGATTTAAATGCATCAATAACCGGTGCGGGCGATATAAAATATAAGGGTAAGCCTAATGTATCAACGAGTATCACTGGCCCTGGTTCCGTAGAGGCAGTAAACTAATTTTGTAAAAAATATTAACATAGTTCTGCTTCGTTAACCACAAATTTTCATTAATTTAAAGCATGGTAAATTTTAAACCCATGCTTAGGTTATTTTCTTTACGTCTGTTCTTCATCACCATTTTTTTCTCGTTTATCGGTAAAATTGCTATTGCGCAAGCCGACCCTTTGGAGGGGCATTGGTTCAATGAAGAAAAGACCGCAAAGGTTCATATTTACAGGGCCAAAGACAATAAATTTTACGGTAAGGTAGAATGGCTGAAGGTGCCTAATAGAGATGGTAAACCCAAAATTGATGCACGTAACCCTGATGTATCGAAAAGAAACCACCCGATAGTTGGCCTGGTAATATTAAAAGGTTTTAGAAAAACAGAAGATGGCTTATATGAGGATGGTACTATTTACGATCCTAAAAACGGGAAAACATATTCTTGCAAAATAACTAAAGATGGTGATAAGCTGGATGTGAGAGGGTATATTGGAATATCGATGATAGGGCGCTCTACCACATGGGTGAGAGCAGATTGAAAAATAATTTTACAACAAACGAGAGGCTACCATAAGTATCCTCTCGTTTTATTTAGGTGCAGCAAACACTTGCGTCCAGTATTTACCCGATTTTGCCATGCCTATTTCCTTAAAATCAGGGTTCATTATATTCTTGCAATGTGAGGGGCTGTTTTTCCATATCTCTAATGCCGCTTCAACCGTTTCCGGTCCCATTGCTATATTTTCACCGTATGTTCGCCAACTATATCCTCTCCTTGTTATGCGTTTTCCAGCCCTGTTCCCATTTGTATCCTGATGTTCAAGCCTTTGCACCTTATCCATATAAATACTATGGTTCAGGGCAGCATCAGCTAAAGTTGTATTCCATACAAGAGGTGTAGTAGGGGGCATTGTATTGTCACCACATTTGCAACCTTCAGTACGTAGCATATTTATTTTGCTAAGCAGTAAGTTAGTATCAATATCTGTTTGTGCATGGCATGCAATAGTTATTATACTAAGCAACAATACGGCAGTGATTTTTATTTTTTTACCCATAGCATTTATCTCCAATGTCCTGGTACCCAAACGTAACCATGGCCTTTTCCCTTGCCTTTTGCGTGTCCTTTCCCATTACCATGGCCTTTAGCTATATGTTTTTCTTCCCAGTATCCGGGTACCCAAACAGCATGAGGTCTTGGTGGTGCTGCCCAATAGCCGCCATGCCATGCATAATCATTGTTTTGGGGTTGCCAATCTTCTTCCACCCAAACATATCCCGGGGCAGGCATGGTGGGCCTGTTTATAACAACTGAAGGCCTTGCAGGGCGTATGTTTACTATAATTTGTGCTGAACTATCTGCAGCTGAAAATAACATCAGCCCGGCAACAAGAATCAAGCTTTTATTTAACTGAATCATATATAGTTCGAAGTTTAGTTCTTAATTAGATAATGTTTTAACCCTATAGTTTAATGGGCATAACTGCCTTAACATTTTACTATTGTTTTTTACTGGTACCAGATTTTATGCGCTCACGTTTTTGTGCTGCATTTTCTTTTGCTTCATCCAAAGAGTGCGTAGCGTGAATATCATTCTCCTTTTTTGCCAATTCTGATAATTCGATATAATAATTTTTAATTGCTTCCAGTTCCTTTTCTGTAAGGTCTTCTACATCTATCAGTCTATTGCTGGCTGTTTTATTGGATGCTATCAACTCATTTAACTTCATATGCAGCGCCATTGTATCCTTGTTCTGCGATTGTTGGATAACAAATACCATCAAAAATGTAATGATAGTTGTACCTGTATTTATTACTAATTGCCAGGTTTCGGAAAAGTCGAAAAGCGGGCCGCTTACAGCCCAAATAACAACAATAAGCACAGCCAAGATAAAAGCTACAGGGCTACCTGTAGCTTTAGTGGCCTTATTGGAAAACTTGTCAAATAGCTTCCAGACGGAAGAAACGTCTTTATGGTTTTTCATAGTTCGTTATATGTCAATAACTATGAAGTTAATACTAAAATTATGCCCTTATTTACGTTGCTCATTTGTAAAGCTTTCAATTTCCTTTAGGTTTTTGCCTTATGTTGTTGATCATCGGCATTTTCAGAAAATTGTTTATAATCACAAATAGCAAATACCGTATTTAGTACTTTAAATTTTTAATAAGCTACCGGTAGTAAGTACTCACACTTGCATAAGTGATTTTTTTGGCTTTATTTTAACCTGCATAACTGCCAAAATACCGATGAAAATTACAAAAGCTTTTAGCCTGCTTATTGCAGTACTTTTTTTAGGAAATGCTGCATTTGCTCAGTTTGCCCATACTCCGGGTTTTACCAGCAACCCTAACAAGGTCAAGGGAGATAAGGTGCAGGGGGCGGTACTGAAACGTCTTTCCATTGGTTATGGCTTGCATTTTACATACAATGCTTTGACTACTACTTACCAGTATTCCAACTCCTTGCAAACTACATTTCTCACCGGAATGAAGTCTACAAAGTCCAGTAATTTATTTATAAGTACTTTTTTCAACATAGCAAGAATTACCCCTAAAAGTGCAGTAACGCTTGATCTTGGTTTTTCTTATACCGGTTTTACCTTCAAACAAGATAGTGTTACACTTCAGTCATACAATCTGGATTCCGGCAGATTTTATAATGTACGTTTTGCAGAAGAATTCCCGGTATCTATCATGTCATTGCCTATAGGTGTTGATTTTCGTACCGGCGGTGAGGCAACGCTTAGTAAAGAAAACAGAACATCATTTGCCCTGGGCGCAGGTATTGCTCCATCGTATGTTACAGCTGAAACCAAAGATGGCGGCCATATCAGGGTAATACCTTTCGTAAAAGCAGAAGCAGGTTTTTTCCTGGGTATGGAATTTAAACTACGCGCAATGGCATTTTTAG
>CBFGNI010000197.1:0-5553 GCA_965650105.1 uncultured bacterium
AGTATCGTTATGCGTAACACCTGCATTAAAGCCTAATACGCTCAGCAAGTTTGGTGTTACAGGACTACCCGTACCAGGATAGTCATCGTACCAAAGACCAACTGCTGCCAGTGCTACACCCGATACTGCTTGTAATTCTATCGTAGTTACATCATCTTCCAAACGGCGGCCGTTAGGGAAACCATCCATGTTTGGTATGAATTGTAAGGCAGTGCTACCATTATATGCTGGGTCGGTTAAACCTAATGCTGCTGCCTGAACTATACCCAAAGAGCTGAATTTAGGATCTGTACGCGGTGTAGCAGGTACAGCCATATTCAACCTGAGCATATCGCAAAGTGTAGGCAGGAAGTTGTTGATGAATGGTTTACCATTCGACAGAGGGCTGTTAGCCGGTTTGCCTGTTGCCAGTTGATATGGACTCAGGTTAGGTACACCTGTGTAGAATATCGGTAAGATATCTGCCGCACGTGGGCTATGATCATTTGGTATCAGTATATTGCCATAAGTAGCAGGATCGAAGGCGGTACCTACCAATGCAGGGTTACCTTTCAATGGCCACAGGCCCATACTGTCGTTCAGGAAGTTGAACGCACCAAGTGATTTTCTTTGTATGCGCAATGCTGCCAGTCCCGGTACTGCTGTACCAAAACGGGTATCATCCATATACAAAGCCAGCTCAGGATTTTGGAAGTATTGTATATAAGCAGCATCACCTGTGTAAGGATCTGTGCGGTTCCATTTATCTTTTTGACTTATTGGTATAATTGCCTCATTGGTTAAAGGCATACCAATGCGCGATACTTGTACCCATGGTCCTGAAGTAACAGGTGCACCACCTGTAGTGCTTAGCGTAGTAATGCTTGGCCGACTTGCCGATGCCCATACACCAATTACATAGTTAGGATCAAGTATGTTAGCCGCCGCAGAAACCGGCTGACCTGTTTTTTGCAATGTTGATACAGGGACTTCTATAACTATAGAATGGCAGTTGAACTTAGCTACTCCGTCTCTGCCTGTAGGGCGGAAACCACCAAGATCAAAAGCACCACCAAGATCTACAAAGAACGGATCATCCATTGGGCCACAGAATATTTTTTCACCTGTAGTTGCCGTAGATACTGCGCTGTTTATAAGATCATCGTAAGAACTTGCAGCTAAACCTGCTGCACCTTGTATAGAACGTGGGCCTATATTTGGCGGAGGCACTATACCACCCGTCACTATTGAGGTAAAGCTGGTACCACCATTCATACTACGTTCGCAGGTATACATTGTTTTAAGGTTTTGTTTGCCCAAACGTATGTTGAAGAAAGTTGTAGGATCTTCATTCGTTTGCGTAAACGTAAAACGGTAAACAATATCGTCACCGGGAGTAGCAGTATTATTATCAACGTGCACTTCGTAGCGAATGTTTTGACCGAATGTGTACCAGTTTGGGCCGCCTGCAGGGTGCTCGAAAGGAATATAGTTTGCTATCAATACTATTTTCTCAGCATCGCACGGGCTCTTAAAGGCATACAGATCGGTATTATCAGCCAACGGATCGTTGGATATAAGTGGAGCTTCCCTGTGAGAGGAGGCACTGGCTTGTATTTGGGGTAACAGACAGATCATCGTCCCCGCCAGTATTTTATTTAGAATATTTTTCATAATAAATTTTTTGTTTAGCGTGAATGATTAGAATCTTGCCCTTTCTGTATAATCATATCCCCTCCATGGGTTCTGTACATAAGGGAACGCTGTTTTAAATGTTGTGTCGTTAGCTGTAGGTCCTGCTGTAAAGCCTAACACATTACCTAAGAAAGGCGTTACGGGACTGGTACTTACACCTGGTGTGTAATCGTCGTACCAAAGACCTATAGCAGCTAATGCAACCCCCGATACTGCTTGTAGTTCTATTGTAGTTACATCATCTTCCAGACGGCGGCCGTTAGGGAAGCCATCCATATTAGGTATGAATTCAAGATTCGAGGTTGTATTGTATGCAGGATCGGTAAGACCTAAGGCGGCAGCTTGTACTATACCCAGCGAACTGAATTTAGGATCGTTACGTGGTGTTGGCGGTACAGCCATATTC
The DNA here is from genome assembly GCA_965650105.1 of uncultured bacterium. Classification (GTDB taxonomy): domain Bacteria; phylum Bacteroidota; class Bacteroidia; order Chitinophagales; family Chitinophagaceae; genus Polluticoccus. The sequence goes on from CBFGNI010000197.1 coordinate 2,081, forward strand.
AAGCGCAACATATCGCCGAGTGTAGGTAGGAAGTTGTTGATGAATGGTTTACCTGCTGCCAATGGGTCACCGTTTTTACCCGTAGCCAGTTGGTAAGGACGCATGTTTGGTACACCCGTGTAGAATATTGGCAGGATATCAACAGCACGCGGGCTTTTGTTATCAGGCAATAATATAGTACCGAATATAGCATCATCAAGTGCGGTACCCGAAACTGCAGCTGTGCCTTTTACAGCGAACAGGCCAGCTTTAGTATTACCGAAATCGAACATGCCCAGCGAATTATGTTGTATGCGTAATGCATTCAATGCAGGTACTGCTGTACCGTATTGAGTGTTATCCATATACAGCGCTAACTCAGGATTCACGAAATACTTAATGAACTGTGTATCATTATTGTTGTATGGAGTCAATGAGTTCCATTTGTCTTTCATACCTACAGGTATCACGGCTTCATTCGTCAGTGGCATACCCAGGCGCGATACTTGCACCCATGCACCTGAATGTGTATCGGTACCATTTGTATTCAATGTTTTGATACGCTGTCTGCTGGCAGATGCCCAAACACCTATTACAAAGTCACCATCTAAAATGTTCGCAGCCTGGCTGGCGTTCTTGCCATCTTTTTGCAGCATATTGATAGGCACTTTAATAGCAATTGTATGCACATTAAACCTGCCTACACCATCTTTCGGGGGATTCACACTATTGCCGTTGGGCCTGAAACCACCCAGGTCGAAAGCGCCTGCAAGGTCAACAAAGAAAGGATCGTCAACCGGGCCACAAAATACTTTTTCGCCTGTAACTGCTGTAGCTATTGCATTTTGCATCAGCGTAGTATAGTCAGGTGCATTAAGCCCTGCAGCACCTTCTATTGAGCGTGGGCCTATATTAGCAGGAGGTACTGTACCACTTAGTACAATCGGAACAAATAGACCACCGGCTATACTCTTTTCGCAAGTATAAGTGGTTTTCAGGTTTTGGTTGCCTAAACGTATATTGAAGAACGTATTAGGATCCTGGTTGGTTTGGCTGAATGTAAAACGATAGGTTATATCGTCGGCAAGAGTGGTAGCATCATTCTTAATGTGTATCTCATACCTGATGTTCTCACCAAAATTGTAATAGTTCGGGCCGCCTTCAGGCGATTCGAACGGGATGTAGTTAGCAATAATAGTAACTGTGTTCGGGTCATCGGGGCTCCTGAAAGCATACAGATCCGTGTTATCAGCTAACGGATCTGAAGATATCAATGGAGCCTCTCTATGACTCGATGCATAGCTAACCGTTGCTATGGCTAGCAAGCCCAAGAAGGTGCAGCAAGCCCACAGCCTTCTAAAGAGTAATTTTTTCTTGTTCATAAGGAAAAGCTTTTTTGTTTAGTGCAGCCTTTTTCGAGGGCATACCCATTCATATACGCCTTAACATATCTTTTAGATTTATAAATAGGGAATTTATTTCTGTCCAGAGGTGTAATGAAAAGTTATCATTAACTATTGCAAATTATTTTGCGAAACTTAGCGCGGTAAGGTGCCTGCGTATCAACGGTTCTTGCATCTTCAGTGCAAAGAAAATCAGCTTTTAGTAGATCAAAACTTAGCTTTTGAAATTTGTTTATATAAAAATAAACCCTATTTCTATGAGCTTTTAATTACCGGGTGGGGGTGGTAAGCCCGGAGGTAAACTAAGGCCACCTTGCGGTGTCTGGCCGCTTTTAAAGTTCCGGATAGTATAGGTTAATGTTAACATGCCATAGCGTTGAAGAATATTATTGCTATTATCCTGAACATACGTTTCTGTTATACTTCTGCTTATACTTTGGTTTTGCTTCAGCAGGTCAAACACATATACTTTTGCTTCAAGAGCCTTATTCTTAAGAAATTTATATCCTATAGATGCATTCCACAACAAGAAGCTTTGGTTATAAGCTGCAGCTAAGCCTTTATACATTGTATGTGTAACGTCACTGCTTAAAACAAGGCTCTTAGCAACTATATAGTTGATCTTGAAGTTGGCTGTATGGTTGTAATAGTTATTGTCCGACTGTGCTTGAAGTGAATTTTTTACAATATTGTAATTACCATTGTAAGAAAGAGAAAAATCGAAATCGCTATTTATGTTGCTTCCTAAATAAAACCCTCCTAATATGGAAGAAGTATTAGCATAATTCAATGCGCCGTTTATTAGCGCAGGTGTTCTGCTGTAGTTAAGCCCACCAGTAAGATTCAAATTGCTTTTTATTTTGGCGATAGGCAAAGCATATACCATAAATGTGCGAAACGATGCATATCCATCCAGGTTAACAGGTATTGTAAGCTGGCTACCTCTGGGAACGTCATAGCCACTGATCACAGTATCGCTGATTGGGATATATGTGGCGTTACTTATGGCATCCAGTGTATAGTTGCCCATCACGAAGACAAAAAAGTTGCGCGACGTAGCAGGGTTAGTTTTGCCATATCTTGCCATTAAAATATGCGAATATGTTTGATCGAGATCCGGATTGCCTGCTGTCAGTTGCAAAGGATTAGAAACGTTTAATACGTTTTGCAAGTCTGTAAGAGTAGGTGAACTGGTTGATGAGCGGTATGCAATAAAAAGGTTTTCTGTTTTACCAATACGGCGATCAAAGTTTAATGAGGGCAGAATGCTATGAAAATTGCGCTGAGTTGAAAAAGCTACAGGAAACTGCTGTGCACCATTAAGCGAAGCAAATTGGTAGTCTGCTCCGAATGATAAGTTGCTAGAACCTAATTGCAAGCGATACGTCAGGCCATTTTTGTGCGTTTGATATTTGTTATCGTATTTGTTTGATAAGAAAGTGTCCAATGCCGTATAGCCTGACGAAGAACTATCGAAAACATTTGTTTCTTTATCTGCGCGGCCAAACGTAAATGAGGGGGAGTAGCTATACATTAGCTGTCCCTTATGTCCTATTGGTTCGGTATAGGAAATTGTACCCGAATATGTTTGATCAAAAGTGTTAGTTGTGTAAAACTGGTCTAATACCGAAGGGAAATTACCGCCTTCATAAGCGCTACTCGAATAATAAGAGCCTGAAACATTTTTGCTATTGAATTGAGTAGTCATGCTGGCCGAAATAGTTCGTCTGGCTCTTGCGAATTTATGCTGGTAAAGTACATTGTTAGAAACGCTATATCCACTCGATTTCGATGAGTCTCTACTGTTGGTAGTGCCTATTATATCTGTAAAGCCATAAGCATTATTGGCTGAGATTACGTTAGTATATTTATTGTTTTGAAAAGTAACAGAGGGTACAATAGTAAGGCTATTATTAGAATCAATATTATATTCAAAACGCAGGTTTACCCTTTGATTCTGATTAGTGGTTGCGCGGTCGCCATTTTCTGAATAAGTAAGAGCGTTGGTATAATATGTACGCAATATATCAGACTGATTGGTATTATCAGTATAGTTGAAAAAGTAGCTTCCCGAAACTGACAGGCGTTTAC
>CBFGNI010000198.1:0-5470 GCA_965650105.1 uncultured bacterium
CACTACTTTTTGCACCTGGTATTTCCGGGTATCATAGCTTACGTGTTTTACAGGTCGAAGTGGGGCAGGGTGTACCTGGTATTGTTAGCTACTATGCTGGTAGATGTGGACCACCTGTTTGCTAATCCTATATACGATGCCTGCAGGTGCAGCATCAATTACCATTTTCTGCATAGCTATTGGGCCATTGGTGTGAATGTGCTGTTGCTGTTCTTTAAGCCAACAAGGGTGGTGGCCATTGGCTTATTGCTGCACATGGCTACCGATGGTATCGACTGCTATATGAATTCTTTACATTGCAGTTAAGCACAAAAAAAACCGCCTGCATTGCAGACGGTTCAGTTGAGAATCTATAAACTAATTGTATTAACCAAGATATACTTTCAGCGCATTGCTGTAACGTGCTTTTTGCAGGCGTTTGATAGCGCGTTCTTTTATCTGGCGGATACGTTCTTTGGTAAGATCGTATTTCTCGCCAATTTCTTCAATAGTAGGACCATTGTCGCCTTCCAATCCGAAATAAGCACCCAATATCTCAGCCTCGCGTACGCTCAGCGATTTCAATATGCGGCGTATTTCATTGCGAAGAGAATCTTTCATTACATCTTCATCGGTATCGCTGCTACCTTCCAGCAGGTCGCCCATGGCTACGTCTTCCGCTTCGTGCACAGGTGCATCCAGCGAAGTGTGACGGGTATTGCTGGTGAAGATATTAGTGATCTCCGTTTCGCTCATATCCAATATATCGGCCAGTTCTTCGGTTGATGGCTCACGCTCGTTCTCTTGCTCGAATGCTATGAATGCTTTATTGGCTTTGTTATAAGTACCAATTTTGTTTTGAGGAAGACGAACTAAACGGCCTTGTTCAGCCAAAGCCTGCAGAATAGACTGACGGATCCACCATACGGCGTAAGAGATGAATTTAAAACCTTTGGTTTCATCGAAACGTTGTGCCGCTTTTATCAAACCCAGGTTACCTTCATTTATCAGATCGCTTAAAGAAAGACCCTGGTGCTGGTATTGTTTGGCAACCGATACTACGAAACGTAAGTTGGCTTTCACCAGTTTTTCCAGCGCACGCCGGTCGTTCATGTGTATTTTCTGAGCGAGGGTAGTTTCCTCCTCGGGCGTAATCATGGATATTTTGCTGATCTCCTGCAGATACTTTTCCACTGCCTGGGAATCGCGGTTGGTGATCTGGGTAGCAATTTTGAGCTGCCTCATAAGAATAGAAAATTTTAATATTTTAACACGTACTAATAAAAACGAGAAAAGTGGTAAAAAAGTTTTAGCTTTTTTTATCTCAAACTCTTATCTTTATTTGCCGCAAATAATGTTCCGTTTTTTAACAGTATTTTGTTAAACCTGTATAACTCACCGCAATCAACTCCTAAAACCTTTGTTGGTACAGCGTTTCAGCGCTTATGGATATAATCTATCCCAGAATAGGCATTAGCATAAAAACGGAATACTGCCAAAAACAGAGTGTAAATCTATAACGCTTATGTCAAAAATGCTACCTTTGCGCCACTAAATATCTTCAACTTTAACATATTTATGGAAAAAGACCTGTATCAGCACCCGGATTACTACCTGGTTGATGAACTTTTGTCAGATGAGCAGAAACTGATCCGCGATTCGGTTCGTGCTTACGTTAAAAAAGAAATATCGCCTATTATAGAGGAGTATGCACAAAATGCATCGTTCCCTACGCAGATAATCAAGGGTTTGGGTGAGTTGGGATGTTTTGGGCCTTTTATACCGCAAAAATATGGCGGTGCCGGCCTCGATTATACTTCTTACGGAATTATGATGCAGGAGCTGGAGCGCGGCGATTCAGGCGTGCGTTCTACCGCATCGGTACAAGGCTCTTTGGTTATGTTCCCTATCTACAAATTTGGTAGCGAGGAACAAAAAATGAAATTCCTGCCAAAACTGGCAACTGGTGAGTGGATGGGCTGCTTCGGCCTTACTGAACCTAATCATGGCTCGAACCCTGCAGGTATGACCACCAACTTTAAAGACGCAGGCGACCATGTAATACTGAATGGTGCTAAAATGTGGATATCGAACGCGCCATTTGCACAAGTGGCAGTTGTATGGGCCAAAGATGAAGCAGGCGATATACGTGGCCTGATAGTAGAACGTGGCATGGAAGGCTTTACCACTCCTGAAACACATGGTAAATGGTCGCTGCGGGCGTCTGCTACCGGCGAGCTGGTATTTGACAATGTAAAAGTTCCTAAAGAAAACATACTACCCGGGGCTAAAGGCCTGAAAGGACCTTTGAGCTGCCTATCGAGCGCACGCTACGGTATAGCATGGGGTGCATTGGGTTGTGCTATGGATTGCTACGATACGGCACTGCGCTATTCTATGCAACGTGTGCAGTTCGACAGGCCAATTGGCGGTTTCCAGCTTACGCAGAAGAAACTGGCTGAAATGATAACCGAGATCACCAAGAGTCAATTGCTTAACTGGCGCCTGGGTGTGCTGCGCGACCAGGACCGTGCTACGCCTGCACAAATATCGATGGCTAAGCGCAACAGCTGCGATATAGCACTGAAAGTATCGCGCGAGGCAAGGCAGATATTGGGTGGGATGGGTATAACCGGCGAATTCAGCATTATGCGCCACATGATGAACCTGGAATCGGTAGTAACGTATGAAGGTACACATGACATACACCTGCTGATAACAGGTATGGATGTAACCGGCCTGAATGCATTTAAGTAATAGACCTAACGGATAATAAAAGTAAAAAGCCCCAACATCTTTGTTGGGGCTTTTTAGTGTGCTATAATTATTGCGATACTTTATTTGATTCTCTTTTGCTCATCCATTCCTCCATACGCTCTTTTTCATTAACCGATATAGCTACTTCAATCTTCCACTTATCGTGCTTATCAAGTCTTAATATGTATTGGTAGTCGCAGTTATAAACAGGCTTGTTCTCTTTATCGAAATACTGCCAGTTCACTTTTACCTTAGTTATTTTATCGGTGTAAGGGCGTTTGCCCCATACTTCGGGGCGGGCGTGTACTATACCGAATTGTTTGTAAAAGCTGATACCCTGGTTGAAAAGCCCTTCCAGTTTACTGGCGTCTTTAAATACTTCAACTGAATCGTCGGACAGGAAAGTGCAGGGCAGGGAGTAGTGCATTACCATTGCTTTGCTATCGTAGTTTTCTAATGCTGTAGCGTAGGTATCAAAAAAACTATTAACCCTATATTGTGCTTCGGAATACTTGCTCATGTTCTCTAAACTTTGAAGGATAAAGTTAGGGCAACTGCTCGATGCGCTGAAACATTTTAATTCGGGAAATGCTTGTGCCATCATTTATGATTTTTTAAATTCATTGTATTATGGAAATGATTGGTAAAGTATTGGTGGGAATCATAGCACTGCTGCACTTATATATTCTCTGGCTTGAAATGTTTGCCTGGACAACACGCGGGCCAAAGGTTTTCAAGAGTTTTCCCGAACCATTGTTCAAAGACACCAAAGCATTGGCCCCGCTAACCAGGGTTTGTATAATGGCTTTCTAGCTGCGGGTCTTATATGGAGTTTGTGTATTAGCGATGCTGTGTGGAGGGATAATGTTGCATTATTTTTCCTTAGCTGTATTGCTGTTGCAGGGCTTTATGGTGCAGCTACTGCGCAAAGGACAATATTATTCGTACAAACAATACCGGCAGCTATCGCCATGGCTTTTATACTGCTACAGTAGATAATTTGTAGTTTTGTGCCCATGTTTATCAAGAACCAGGTTTTTAAAGATGAGGATACGCTACTGGAAATGTTGTTTGATTTCGGTTTAGGCGAGCCATCGCCACTTGTCTCAGATCTTTTGCAGCAAATAGATACCGCTATGAAAGGAGATGCCGCTTTGCAGGAACATTTTAAAGGCATGGAAGAAGAAGATATGCTGGAACTGGAAAGCGATATACAGCAGGAAAACCTTTCGAGGGCATTGATGCAATTGTTTACCTCGTTTAAAGTGCAGAATGCACATTTTTATGGCATCAATGAAGAAGGTGAAACACTTTTATATAGTGTTGACCTGCATTGATTTCCCCTTTTTTTTGCCCCCGTGCTTATTTATTCTCCTGCATACAATTGTATAATTTCGTTACCATATAAATTTATTGATGATAAGACTAATGTTTTGTGCAGTCCTGGCTTTACCGGTGCTGGCACACGCCCAGGACGACCTGGTAAAAAAACTAGATGCAAACAAGAGCGACAGTTCTAAAAAGAAATTTACGTTTACCGATGTTATTAACCTTGAAAATACATCGGTAAAGAACCAGGGCAGTTCAGGTACCTGCTGGAGTTATTCTACTAACTCTTTCCTGGAAAGTGAAATGATACGTATGGGCAAAAAGCCTGTTGACCTTGCCGAGTTATATACTGCACGCCATGTATATGAAGACAAGGCCGATAACTATGTACAACTGCATGGCAGCCTTAGCTGGGGCGATGGTGGCGAATGCCATGACGTGATAAATATGTATGCTAAATATGGTGCCGTACCGCAAGATGTTTACAGCGGCCTGAACTATGGCACCACTAAAAATAAGTTTGCTGAAATGCAGGCTATTTTAAAAGGCATGCTGGATGCCGTTGTAAAGAACCCGAATGGCAAGCTGACACCTAACTGGAAAAAAGCTTTTGACGCCGTGCTGGATGTGTACCTGGGCGAAGACCCTCAATCTTTTGTATGGAAGGGTAAAAAATATACGCCACGCACTTTTGCTGATGAAGTTGTGGGTATTAATCCCAATGATTACGTAGAAATATCTTCAGTAAAGCATTTCCCTTACTATGAAAAAGGGCTATTCCTGCTGCAGGATAACTGGAGTTTTGATAAAGTGTACAATGTAAAAATGAATGACCTGACGGATATTATAGATAACGCGCTTGAAAAGGGTTATACCGTAGCATGGGCAACTGATGTGAGCGAAAAATATTTCAGCTGGAAGAATGGTGTAGCGTTTGTACCTGAAAAAGATTGGGATGATATGGAAGAGGATGAACAAAAAGCCTTGTTCAATGGCCCAAAGCCTGATCGCAAAATAACAACAAAAATGCGCCAGGAAGGGTTAGATAATTATACTACTACCGACGATCATGGTATGCATATAGTAGGGCTAGCTAAAGACCAAAGCGGTAAAGAGTATTATATAGTTAAAAACTCCTGGGGTGAGAAGAATGATTACAAAGGTTATATCTATGTATCGAAACCTTATGTGCTGTATAAAACAACTGCGATACTGCTACATAAAAAAGCCGTTCCTTCCGATATAAAATCTAAACTGAGTATCTAATTATTTTCAGCACATCTATAAACAATAAGGCCACTCATGATTGAGTGGCCTTATTGTTTATATTATTATTGAACTCTTTATCTCACCAGTGTCACTTCACCTTTGTAGCTTTCCACATAGCCATCAGGGAAGCCGATGC
>CBFGNI010000199.1:0-5458 GCA_965650105.1 uncultured bacterium
TGAAAAGCGCTTAACCAGCGATTTTAGTTTTTGTTTTTCAGTATCGAAGTGGGGAGTTCCATTTATTATAAAGCTTTTGTCGGTAGGTATGCCCTGTTTAAAGGGCCTATCGTGCAATAATTGTTTTTTTGCAATACTACCAAACAGCTTGCCTAAAACAGAAATACTACTTTTCTTATCTCCTAAAGATATCTCAAGGGGTACGCAGCAATGGGCCAGCATTTGCGACACATTCATTTTACCCCATTGCCTAGGGGCGTCGTTTTGCAAAGCATCAATACGCTGCAACAACTCTCTCGATACGGGACTACCGTACATACTTTTCATCCCCTGCAATTATTTATACACTAAGTTATAATAGTTTTGCCTACTATAAGTATTAAAAAAAGTATATGCCGGTACAATTAAATATCAAGCTCGACTGGAGTGAAATGGACATGTTCGGACACATTAACAATGTGTCTTACTTTAAATATACACAAGCATCGCGCATAAACTATTGGGAAGTGATAGGGCTAACGCAACTGCATAGCAACATGGGCGTGGGGCCTGTATTAGCGTCGGCAAAATGTGATTTTAAAAAACCACTTTATTATCCCGGAGATATACGGGTGGAAGCGAGTATCGACTTTATTAAAAACAGCAGCTTTGGGCTGATACACCGTATATTTGACCATGAAAATGAGTTGGCTGCCATTGCAAAAGATGTAATTGTTGCTTACGATTTTAAAAACAAAGCGGCGGTACTGATACCTGATGAAATAAAGGAAGCCATACGTAAGGTAGAGGGTGCGCTGCCGGGTACAATTTTATAATTCCATACGCGTTAATTAAGTATAGAATCGAGATGAAATCTTTCAGAATAACAATAGCCGTAGCAGCTTGTATGACCATAGCTTGTATTAAGGCAAATGCACAAAGCTATTATGTGGAAAGTGAAAATACCTTTTACGGAGGCCCCGTGCTTGGTTTAAACTTCACGCAAGTAGATGGTGATAACTATGCTGGTTACGGCAAAGTAGGCTTTAACGTGGGTGGCATTGTGTATACAAAATTCGGCAGTGATTTTGCGGCCAGTCTCGAAATATCTTATGCGCAAAAAGGTGCTTCCGGCAAACCTAAGCCATCGGGTGTACCAGGAATAAATCTTATAGATTATAGCCTGAAACTAAATTATGCAGAAATACCTGTTTGCCTGTATTATGTTGATGGACATAAAAATCATTTTGGCGCCGGGCTTGCCTATGGGCGGTTGATAAGTGCTGAAGAAAAGGTAGAAACACAACCTACTTACGATTTCGACGTTGATAATCACCCATTCAAAAAAACTGACTTATCATTTTTGCTGAATGCCAATATACATGTGTGGAAAGGCTTTTTTATAAATGCACGTTTCAGCTATTCCATATTACCGGTTCGTACCGATGTTCCTTTTGGCCTTGGCCGCAGCGGCGGCGGCGGTGCCGGAAACGGTCAGCAATTCAACAATGTAGTTGCCTTACGCTTCGTATATGTGTTTGGTAACTTTTAGTGTTACTTTTTCTTTTTACTGCTACCAAAAATGGTAAAGCCCGGAGGATCATCGTAAGTAGCTTTCATATTGCTGTTCAAGGTATCCAGCGAAGAGCTTGTGCTGTTATAGCCTTTCTTATCATTAACCAGTTTACCTAAAGAACCTTCAGACTTATTCATTTTACCAAAGCTGTTACCCAATGCTGCAAATGTGCTTTGCAATTGCTTTACATTAGCTACAAGATTTTTATTGGCCAGGCTTTGTGTGCTTTGTTCCGCTTGTTTTATTTTGGTACCAACATCTTTAAAGTTATTGGCCATTTTGCTTGATGACTCACCTGCATCTCTTATCTGCCGGGCTATTTCACTTGAGTTAGCATTTACTTTTTCTGATAATACTGCGTAACTGCGTGTTTCCTTTTCAATATGAATAAGATAAGCGGCGGTGGAACTGATAAGCCCTGAACGCATGAACAGGTTAAAGTTAGTTAAGGCAGAATCGGAACTGCGTAACATAAATTTGGTTGCCTCTATCATTGGCGTTATGCGAACAGACATAGGCAAAACACTTGTATCGAGATTGGTGACAAGTGTCGATTTGTCTGGCAATATAGCCGGCCCTTTACCAGGCAGCAATTTCACTATTTTATCACCTGTCATTCCCCCTGAAGATAACGATGCAACTGTACCTTCAGGCAATTGTATGCCTTTCTGAGTAGTAATGATAACTTTTAAGGTACGTTGTTCAGTAAATTCTACATCCGATATTTTACCCACACGTACACCATTTATCTGAACTTCGGATGAGGGAGCTAAACCTTTTACATCATTAAAATATGCATAGTAATCATACTCATCCTGTTTCTTATCTTTCTTATAAAAATAAAATACAACTGCGCATATTGCTATGAATGCCAGTGTGATAGTAATTCTTAAAGTAAGACTTTGTTTTTGTTGTTCAGCCATGGTATAACGCACTAAATTACTCAATTTTCAACTTACTATTGGAAATCAATGCCCAAGGCTGGCATAATATTTTAAAGATGTGTAATGAACCAAAAAACTATTAAATCATGAGGTCATTATTATACATCATCTCTGTAATATTAGTTATAGGGTGGTTATTAGGCGCATTTGTATGGCATGCAGGCAGCATCATACACGTTTTACTTGTTATTGCAATCATTTCACTGTTGCTTGGCTTCATCAGGCGCGGTTCTGTATAGAACAAGATATATTTCAAAGTAACTTTAAATAGCCCCGCTATAAAGCGTGGGCTATTTGCTTTTATGTAGAAATAATTGCGCTTATAACCTTAAAGATCGAACAAAGCTGGCCTACGGCTGATCATTTCCCCCGCAATCGTTTCTGCATCTGTATCGTTCTCAGCTTCCAGCTTTGTCACTATGCTTTTATAGCTTTCATCGCTACGGTTTTGGCTTAGTTTGAATATGGGGTATATTTCCTTTACTTCTATTTCAAAACCGGCAATAGCTTTTACCATTGCATTTACATACTCAGCAGGCATATCCGCTACCAATTCTTTATGCTCTTGCCTGGCTTCATATTTATCGGTAAGGTCTGTAAGTAATTGCACAGTTGTGGCAGTATCTGTAAAGTGTAAAATACCACGCACATGCACGGTCATATAGTTCCAGGTAGAGCCTATATTACGTTCCTTATACCAGCTGCTACTTACATAGCAATGAGGGCCCGTAAATAACACAAGCACGTCATTGTTGTTTTCAAATGCTTTGCAGTGGTCTGTTTGCCGCATGATATGCGCCCTTAAGTACAATTTATCATTGCGCTCTTCTAATAACACCGGTACTTGGGTAGCTACACTACGGCCTTCTTCATTTCCAATCAATGTCACGAAAGGATGCTCCTTCATAAAATGCAACACTTTGGCATGGTCTTGCTCTGTGAACTCAGGCATTCTATACATATCATAATACGCTTACCGCCAAATTTCGCAATAAAACAGCTACCATTTAATTATTTTTACGCATGGTTTACAATGTAATAGGCTTAATGTCGGGTAGCTCGCTCGATGGATTGGATATAGTTTTCACAACGCTTGAAGAAACACGCGGACAATGGAAATTCGATATAGTAGAATGTGAATGTACACCATACAAAAAGGAAATGGCAGAAGCGCTCCGCAATGCCCCTAATGCGCCGCTAGTCGATTTTTTAAAACTCGATACTGCTTATGGCCGCTACCTGGGCGAGCAGATCAATCATTTTATTGATAAATACAGCCTGCACCATAAAGTGCATTTTATTGCATCGCACGGGCATACTGTCTTTCACGATCCTGCCAGCCAAACCACCAAACAAATAGGCGACGGCGCGAGTATTGCAGCATTAACAGGGCTACCTGTTATCAGCGACCTGCGCAATATGGATATAGCCCTTGGGGGACAAGGTGCACCTATTGTACCCATTGGAGATAAACTATTGTTCGGCAGTTTCGACTATTGGTTGAATATCGGTGGCATAGCAAACATGACCGTAAAAGATGGCAGTAAATTTATAGCCTTCGATATTTGCCCTGCCAACCAACCTATGAATGCACTGGCAAGAAGAGAAGGAAAAGAGTTTGACTATGAAGGTGAAATTGCCATGACAGGTAAAATATTACCCGATATACTAAAAGCATTAAATGCAGAAGAGTATTATAAGCTGGGCGGATCAAAATCCTTGAGCAACGAATACTGCATGAAATTATCAGCACCGCTTATCGATTCTCAAGAAGCTACTAACGACCTGCTACGTACCACGGTTGAAATGATAGTAACACAAATTGCTGAAGCCATAAAAAAATACCCGCATGGTAAAGAAACCGCCAGCCTTTTAGCAACCGGTGGCGGCTCTCTTAATAATTTTCTTGCCGAACAACTGCGTGAAAGGCTGACCCCACTTAATGTAAATGTTGTAGTGCCTTACGAGCAGGTTGCCAATTTCAAAGAGGCATTGGTAATGGCCTTGATTGGTGCACTAAGATGGAGAGAAGAAACCAACACGCTTAGCCAAGCCACAGGCGCCAGCCGCGATAGCATTGGTGGCGCTATATGGATGGGACACAGTTACAACGGAGAATAATTGCACCTTTTTATAATTGAGAATAGCCGCTATAATTAGCGGCTATTTCCTATTTTGAATATTTAATATTTTATCAATACTGCCCCGTACCCAGCATTACCAACGTGCATGCTTCCTGCGTTATCACTCCTTTTTGTATCAGTTTCTTTTCCAACTCATCGTTTTCAGTACCGGGGTTAAATATCACCCGTCTTGGCTGTAAAGACAGTATATAGTCGTAATAGGATTTCTGATTTGTCGGATTGAGGTAGAGTGTTACAGTATCTATATCATCCATATCAGGGTGTTCGGTTATTATCTCTACATCTTCTACTTTACCCTTTCTATTGCCTATTGCTACAACCGGGTGCCCGAAAGTTAACAAACGAAGAATAGCCATATTGCTATATCTATTCGGGTTTTCAGATGCACCAAGTACTAATGTTTTCTTTTTCATAGTTACCTCCTGTTATTATATGCGGCATCAACCTTATAAAGTTACTGCTTCGCTTTCTTTATATCTATGTCTAAATAATGATGCCCCGATAATTAAAACAGATACAATTTTAACCTTTAGTCGTTGGCTATTTATAGTACAACTTACTTAACTTTAATAGCATCTTAAACACATTCTTATGCAGGCAGCATATATTATAGCGGGCTATCGTACAGCAGTCGGTAAATCAAAACGTGGCGGCTTTCGTTTTTATCGCCCCGATGATTTGGCTGTTGATGTTATAAAAGGTTTATTAGCCAGCGTGCCTGAATTAGACCCAAAACTGATTGACGATGTAATAGTAGGCAATGCCGTACCCGAAGCCGAACAAGGCTTGCAGGTAGGCCGTATCATAGCCAACCG
>CBFGNI010000200.1:0-5438 GCA_965650105.1 uncultured bacterium
GATGTTTTTCACAACACCTTTATGACGGCTGTCGATAGGGAATTTGTTTTCGATAGTTTCCCAAGGATCTTCTGTCAATTGCTTGATAGAAAGGCTCATCTTGCGCTCATCTTTATCAAGGGTAACAACTACTGCTTCGTATTCGTCGCCCATTTTAAAGAATTCTTTCGCGTTGATAGGCTGAGAAGACCATGTGATTTCAGATACGTGCACCAGGCCTTCTACACCAGGCAGAATTTCAAGGAATGCACCGTAATCTTCAATGTTCACAACTTTACCTTTCACTTTAGCACCTTCTACTATTTCAGCAGGAAGGCTATCCCAAGGATGGGCAGTCAGTTGTTTCAAGCCAAGGCTGATACGTTTTTTCTCGTCATCAAAGTCAAGAACAACCACATTCAGTTTTTGGCCATTTTCCAATACTTCGCTAGGATGCGTTACGCGGCCCCAGCTGATATCAGTGATATACAGTAAACCATCTACGCCGCCAAGATCGATGAACGCACCAAAGTCGGTAACATTCTTAACAGTACCTTCCAGTACTTGTCCTTTCTCAAGCTGAGAGATGATAACACTACGTTGTTGTTCGATATCGCTTTCGATAAGCGCTTTGTGAGATACTACGGCATTGCGGATAGCTTCGTTGATCTTAACTACCTTGAAATCCATAGTTTTTCCTACATACTGATCGTAATCAGTTACAGGTTTCACATCAATTTGCGAACCTGGCAGGAAGGTTTCCAGACCGTAAACATCTACGATAAGACCACCTTTAGTTTTAGAGGTAATAGTACCTGTAACAACTTCGCCGGTTTTGTAGAAGTCAACGATTTTTTGCCAAGCACGTGCTGCGCGCGCAAGTTTGCGGCTCAGGTGCAGGTGACCGTTGCGGTCTTCTTTTTCAACTACCATTACCTCGATATCTTCGCCGATTTTTACTTCGGGCATATCGCGGAACTCGTTGAGTGACACCAAACCATCAGATTTGAAACCGATGTTGATGATAGCATCTGTCTTAGTAAGGCCTACGATAGTACCTTGCAAAAGTTCAGATTCTTCAATGGTTTTGAAAGTGTTGTCATAAACACCTTCCAGTTGCTCACGCTTTTCTTTTGAATAAGATGCAACGTTGCGTTTGTCTACGCTCCAGTCGAAATCGTCGTGGGCGCTTTGATTTTGGTTAATAATTTGATTTTCTTCCAAATGTAAGTTCCTCCTTTTAAGTAGAATTTTGGGAGTGCAAAGATATGGATATATTGGAAAAATTAAAAAAATATTAGAGAAAATTCGTATTGAAAATCAATGATTTGCGAAAAACCTTTAATAGACATATACTTGTTCCGCTATACTACTATATAGATAAGAACCCTATCTGATACATACCCTATCATGAAACATACACGGAAAAATACATATTTATTAATAATACTAGTCTTTGCAGCTTCTCTATTATTTACAACAATAGGTACTGTTAGCTTAAGTGAATGGGATGAATCTAGAAATGGGATGAATGCCTTTGAAATGTACCATAATGGCGACTATGTAAATTCATATTATGCCGGTGAATTGGATACCTGGAACGCAAAACCACCACTAGTCATTTGGTTAATAGTTGCCAGCTACAAAATATTCGGTTTCAATGAGTTTGCTCTCAGGCTTGTTTCTACACTTGCTACCATGCTATTCTTTTATGTACTCTTCAGACTGGTGGAATTATTTGATACAGCTTTAACAGCATTTATCACTTGCCTCATCTTATTATCGTGCAAGGCTATTATTGGTTGGCACGTAGGGCTAAATGGCGATTTTGATGCAACATTAGTATTATTCCTAACCCTTTCTGCATACAGTTTCTACAGATATGCTGAAAATGGAGATAAAAATCAAATACTATTAACTGCACTATATACCGGCCTGGCATTTTACACCAAAGGTTCTGCAGCATTTATTTTCTTGCCGGGTTTTCTTTTATACCTGCTTATAAGTGGTAATCTCAAAAACACAATTAAAAGCAGATAGGCTTACATCTCTATCCTTCTGTTAGTAGCAATTGTAGCATCATGGCCTATACTGCTATCTATATATGGCAAAACAACAGGACATTCATTTTATGGCAGCAAAAACAACCTAGAAACAATGTTGGTGCATGATACATTCAGAAGGTTGACTGACCCTGCATTCGAATCAGCGACTTATAAAAAGGATCATGCTTTTTTCTTCAACTCGCTGGATGTCCGGATGAATGTTTGGAACTATCTTTTCTATTTGTCGTTATTGATAGGTGTTGCCCTGCTTTACAAAAGTCGAAAGAATTTGCGTGGTTATATAAAAAGTAACAAGCCTATGCTTTTTTCACTATGCACTATTGCCCCATTAGTGCTAGTGTTGAGTTTTGCAACAAATAAGCACGACTGGTATTTAGCACCCACTTGGGGATTTATCGCTTTTCTCATTGCAAAATGTATTGTGTATCTCGGTAACAAATGGAAAGTATCTTATGCTGTGTATGGCTTGTTATTTACATTTCTCTTTGTAAGACATATTGCATATCTCCAATCTTTGCCTAAAGAAATGACCAGTGTCTTAAATAAAAACAATAAGATGCTTGCTAATACCAACTACGTTGTTGTATCTGCAACACCACAAAATATTTTATTGAAAATGACATGGATGGGCTTAGGCTTCAATCGTGTTGATGTAACAAAAGAACTTGCTCAGCACAAAGGCCAGGTATTATTAATAGAAAAAACTAGGATCGATAATAACGTAAGCGAGCAAATAGAATGCAACCAGGCATTTGATAATTGGTGCCTGGCGAGAGTTAAATAACACTATAAATCTTTTTTTAGCTCTGTAATAGCTGCTTCAATAATGGAATCTTTACCTGCAGCCTCGTCTGCAGGCTGCATATATATAACAATATCCGGGGCCAAACCATTAGCAATATTATCTCCGGAAGAGGATAACGTACGCGATGATGGATAGTAAATACGCCAGCCGTTAGGCAACTCATTAGCACTAATAAAACCACCGCCACCACCAGTAGTATCTCCAATTACTACAACTTTGGCAAATGAGCTGCAACCTGCTGCTAGTAAATTTGATGCACCTGTACACCCTCTGTTGGTAAGTATCATTACCCTACCGGGGTACTTCTCCCCACCACTTTCATCTATATAAGCATCTTCATATTCGCTATAATCCCCGTGTTTGGGGCCATTCTTATATTGCGATTGATATAAGAATGATGTGATATTATTCAGCGAGTCTGGGATATCTACATGGCGCAAAACTTCCCATGTATTTTTAGCTATGCCACCGCTATTGTTACGAATATCTATGATAGTACCATGCACGCCACCCATACTTTTCACACGTTTTATGGCTGCATTCATTTGTTCTTCGGTCACACCATTATCGAAATCGCGATAATAGAAATAAGCCATCGAATCAATTACACTATATAAAAGCGGACCTGTTTCACCATAGTCTTTCCAATAATGTTGTTTCAGCAAAAGCTCGCTAAAATTTGCGGGATAACTACCTGTATCAACATAAGAAGCCTGGGCAAAACCTGCGTCCAGATTTATTTCATGGTCTCTAAATACTTGCAGCATCGAGGCACAAACATCATACAACTGTTCTTCAGTAAGCGCAGGACTTACCATAGGCTTATAAACACGATACACTGAATCCCAATTCACTTTCTTGAAATCGAAATTGCCATAACCTCTATCAACAGCCTTCCACAATTCATCAAATACTTCAACAGGATCCAGATCTTTATTTTCCTTGGGCATTAAAATTTTTTCGCAGGAAGAAAAGAGAATAATCAATACAGAAGTAAGCAATAGAATATAAGTCCTCATCTGCTAGTAGTTGAACATAAATAAAAGTGAAAGGGTATGACTGGCAAAGTAAACTTCAGTGTTATTATTGATATGATAATAATCCCAGTTGTAGGCAATATTTACTGCATTGCCATTATCTAGCATATACATGTATGATATACCTGTATTTAAGCGAAACATGCCACCGAAAGAACTCAGTTTTGCCTTAGAGAAAACATCACCGGCACTTACATTATCATCTTCCAGCGAACTGGTACGATTTAAATAGGATGGTCTTGCAGTATAGTTAAGTACCGGTACCGATATGTCGATAGATAAGCCGTGGTACTTATCTTTCATTTCGAATTTCTTGGTAAATCTAGCACTGGGGCCTAATGTAATAGCATATTCATATACCGATGAAGAGCCCGCAAGCTTTGGGGCATTTTTATAGCAAAACATACCTGATAGTTGCCCCCCAATAAATAGTTTATTCTTTTCTTCCTCTACAAACAATGGCAGTGTTTGCATATATCGATAATCAGCAACAGCCCTCCAGGTTTTTACTTTTTGTTCCAGCAACGGGTCGCTATCACGTTTAAAACTCATCCTTGAGGCTTGTAAAGCAATTTCAGATAAAGTGTTTTCACGTGTTTTCACCAATTTCAAAACCGGGCTGGCGCTCAAGCCTTCATATATACTTTTAGAAATCGCCTCATCTCTGAATGATTGATATACAGCACCTGCCCCTACCGATATGTAACGGGTAAAACCATTTTCTGTATATATACCTATCGGCTCTTCATTTTGCGCTGACGCATTGTAAATACAGGCGCAAAACAAAACAGGCAACAGCAACATTCTCAACCTCATGTATTGCATTATTTGCTTGCAATAATACTCATTATATCTTGTTTGTGCCAGAGTTTAGCGCACTATCCAGTCTTCCACCGGCTTCATCCAAACCATTAAAGGCTTATATAAAAAACCATGTCCCAGTCCAGTGTTTAACTGTATCTCTTTATACCGGCTAATACCTTTTGAATCAAGTTTTATTGCTTCGCAGCTTTTACCTATTCCATCACTCTTTTCGTATATCGATAATATTTGCCCATAAAGATCAGGGTTATATGCGCTTTTATTGCTTTCATTGCATGCAGCCATTATTACGTACTTCACACTCTTATCTTTTACCAAACCAGAAACCAGCATGGTTATTAATGCGCCTTTCGACGCACCAATAACACATATATTGGTGCTGGCCACACCTGTATTCTTTAAACTATCTATCTGTAGCTTTATTTTCTCAGCATACGCTTTCACATCTGTGCCTGTTGGCCTTACTTCTGAATACACTACGTAATCTTTGTCTTTCAGCGATTTGACAATGTTGCTGTATTCGTAAACGCCATAGGTAGGACTCGATGGGTCTTCAGTTGTGCCCTCTACTATTGCGCCATGTAAATAAAACACATAATGCCGGTCTTTTGCCTGTGTAAGTGTGGTAGTTAGAACTATAAAAAGTATAAGGAAGGCACGCATATCAGGAAGTTATGCTACAATTTACGAAATATCAAATACAAGTTAAATGTTTAGTTAATGCTTGCT
>CBFGNI010000201.1:0-5404 GCA_965650105.1 uncultured bacterium
CATGCTGCAGGTTTTTATCCTTTATCATTTTTTTGTATTCAGGTGAGTCAACACCATACAGGGCTATCTTACCTTGTTCATCAGCATGCACGCCCCAGCCATAGCGTTTGGTAAGTGGTGAGGCCCGCATACAAGCCTGCCCTTTCGAAAAGAATGTTTCGCGTTCTGCTTTCCTGTCGGCTTTATTTATTTCATTCTTCTGTGCGTATGTCTCAAAAATCACATCGTCCGATGTGTATTTGTACGGGTGATGTGCTATCATATCAAAATGATAATTCGCAACTGTTTTTTTATCTCCTTTTTGTGGTGGTACTTCTGCCAGCTTCGTAGGGCAATCTTCTGCAATCTCTATAAAGGTGTTTTGATAATTGGTGGTATGTATGTTTTTGTCTTTTAGGTACATAACAGTGTATTTATAGCGGCTGTAAAGTTACAAGCTTTTATATTGTCGTATTCTGCCCCTTACTATGACGTTTTTACACCCCCGGTATTGTAAATACGCAATCTACATTTGTATTATAATCTTAACCATTTAAATAAAACAAAACATGGCAACGCTTAGTCCTTATTTATTTTTTGAAGGCAACTGTCAACAGGCATTCGATTTCTATAAATCAGTTTTTGGTGGCGAGTTTTCAATGATCATGCGCAACAAAGATATTCCCGGCGATGTGCCTAATCCCGCAGAAGACGCTCCCGAAGAAATTATGCACGTGTCGCTGCCTATTGGCAATACCGTACTTATGGGTAGCGATGAACCGGCATCTATGCGTACACCGGGTAAGCTTGGAAAATTCTCTATATCTGTAAGTGTAGATAGTAAAGAAGAAGCCGATAAGATATTCAGCGGCCTTTCTGCAGGCGGCCAGGTAACCATGCCCTTGGTTAACTCTTTCTGGGGCCATTACTTCGGTATGCTGAAAGATAAGTTCGATGTAAACTGGATGATTAGCTATGCGCTTCCGCAACAATAAGTACGTCTAAAACACAAAATCAATACACTTGTTATGAAAAAGATAAACATCATCTATTGGGTATTCACGGTCCTGATTTGTGGCCTTATGCTGTTCTCGGCTATTGGCGGGTTAGCACAACCTGAAGAATCAAAGAAAATGATGGTTGACCATTTGGGTTATCCACCATATATAGAAGTATTCCTGAGTGTTGCTAAGATACTGGGCGTTATAGCCATACTCATACCCGGCTTCCCCCGATTGAAAGAATGGGCGTATGCAGGTTTTTTCTTCGATCTTACCGGCGCTATGTATTCAAGCATTTCTGTTGGCGATCCTGCATCGGGCATAGTATTCTTTGTTGTGTTTTATGTATTCCTGTTTGGCTCTTACATTTACCACCACAAAAAGTTGAAATACCGCGCGCAAAATGCTTAACAACTTAAGCCTGCAAGCCATGATAGAGGTATTCAAAACAAATGTGCAGGAGCAGTCGCATGCCGCTGAATTAATAGCTTTGTTCAAAAGCTATTTTCCCGGCAGCCGCATCAATTTCGATCTGGAAGATTGTGATAAGGTACTCCGTTTTGAGGGTGGTATTTTTCATACGTCAAAGATCATGTCGCTGATGAATGAGCAAGGTTTCGACTGTACTGTTTTGGAATAATATTTACTTACAACCATGAAAAGAAAAAGGGAAGCAATTAGCTTCCCTTTCTTATGAATGTGTTTAGGAATTATGCAGTTACATCGGCAATGATCGCTCTCCATTCTTCCAGCTCTGGAATACCCGGTTTGCGTTTGCCGAAATATTGTATGATCATTTCACCTTTATCGTCAAATAATTCAAGCGACGTTATCATGCCATCTGCACTCGGTTTTTTTACCATATAAGTACGGGCAACTTTTTCCTGTCTCAGGTGCAGGTTGAAATCAGGATCCAGTACATTGAACCAGGGGCCGGTTTCCATTAGTTTAGTTACGGTACCGGTGTGTATTTGTATGCAGCCACGGTTAGCAACAAAAGCCATAATAGGCACTTGCCTTTCCGATGCTTTTTGCAGCATATCGATGCCTGCTTTATTATCTACCAGCTTAGCATGTTCTTCTGGCGCTAAACGTAAAGCTTGCGTACGTGTTAGCTTATATTTACGCAGCAGGCCATAAAACTCGTGCGTATCCTGCATGTTCAACCAATCTTCCCGGAAAGCAGCAATGTCAATATCGCTGTCAGGTAGTTCTGCGGGTGCAGCCTCATAATTTGAAGTGGCCATATCGCTTGTTTGTTCAGCTGCAGTGTATTTAGCAACTAGTACATCATAAGCTTCTTTATTGCTGTCTTCGGTCAGGTATATTTTATGTACGGCTTCGCCGCTTTTATCAAAGAACTGTAAACTGTAACGGTCACCTTCACTAACAGCAAAACCGAATGCCCAATGCATCATAAATAAACGCAGGTCTATATCAGGGTTGACCACCAAACCTACCGGGCCTTCAAACGATACATTGTTATAAATGCCTTTACGTTCGTGCACAGCATCATCATTACGCGTTAGTGCCATTACTTTACCCATAGTGCTTACTTCTTTCAGCAATTCTTTAAAATCACCTTCCAGTCGTGTTACACCATCGCCTATGCGCAATGCTACAAGTTGGCCCTCGCCAATTTGCATATTCCTGGCTATATCCCTGATGCGTAGTTTAGGATTTTCGCTTTTTATCGTTTCATATTGCTCCTTAATATTCATTGTATGCTTTTTTAGTTTTTTGACTGATTTTTCTCAAACTGTCATGTAAAAGTAAAATTCTAATCCGGTAGTGTTTTCTACATTCGGTAAAACGCATTTTACGAATCGGGAATTTGTAATCTAATTGTCATTTTGCCCGATCCGCTCTTTTAAATTCCCCTTTTTGCAATCACTTAGCATAACCGGAAAATTACTTTCGCCTATGAAGAAGGAACACGGTAAGGTTGGTAAGAAGAGGTATTGGCTGGAAATTATGATTGTTGTTATTTCTATATATGTATTGTGCAGGTTGGCAATGCTGTTTGAGCACTATGCAGGAGGGAATTATTAAAATATGGAATGGATAGGACTACCATAAGTAACGGTGAATTGTATGAGCGCTTTATGCTGAGAGCATATTGTTTATCGCAATCCAACCCCGTTGTTGGTGCCGATAGGCGGCATTACTATCTCTTATACATGATACGCAATGGGGTCGATCTTCGGGAAACGGGTTATGCAAATCAGCTTACTACATTGCGTACATATATTGCTAATGGTATTCATCAGTTACTCGATGGGGAATTGCACGGTCATGAACGCGAGGGGCTGAATAAAGCCTTTATTGAATTAGGCCATGCCGATAATGAAGAAGCCTTGGCAAAACTGGTAGCGAAGCTAATACGTATTACCCAACGCCTTGAAAGGGCATAGCTTTTGTGGAATGCTTTTTTCATGACAGTTCATGAATGGGTAATCTGTTAAGTTTTGATGACAAGGGCATTTTTTGCAAACAAGCAGGGGCATATATCGATCCCTGGAAACCTGTAGAGAAAGCACTCATTACCCATGCCCATTCCGACCATGCCCGCTGGGGTATGGGTAGCTATCTGGCAGTGAATGACGCCATTCCTGTTTTGCGCTTTCGTTTGGGGCAGGATATAATTGTACAGGGTGTGAAGTACGGCGAGGAAATAACCATGAACGGTGTGAAGATAAGTTTCCATCCCGCCGGCCACATCTGGGGTTCGGCACAAATAAGATTAGAATATCAAGGTGAGATATGGGTAGTGAGTGGCGACTATAAATTACAGGACGATCATATCTCCACTCCTTTCGAACTCATCAAATGCCATCACTTTATTACCGAAAGCACATTTGGTTTACCGGTATATAATTTTCCTTCTGTCGAAGAAGTACATAACGACATTAATGACTGGTGGCGGCAAAATGCAGCAGAGGGAAAAAACTCTGTAATACTCGCTTATGCATTAGGTAAAGCGCAGCGTGTCATCAATAAGCTCGATGAAACAATTGGTGGCATTTACACGCACGGTGCGGTAGATAATATCACGAAACTCTATGAGCAGAACGTTGGTACGCTGCCTAAGAATAGCCGCATCGATGCGAATATAAATATCAAAGACATAAAAGGCGCTATGATAGTAGCACCGCCATCGGCAGCAGGCACGCCATGGATACGCAAATTGCAGCCATATAGCCTGGGTATTTGCAGCGGCTGGATGCAGCTACGTGGTGCACGCCGACGTAAAGGTGCCGACCGCGGTTTTATCATGTCCGACCACTGCGACTGGGACCAATTAAATACTGCAGTCCGTGGCACAGGTGCCGAGAATGTGTACGTAACACACGGTTACAAATCCATCTACGCAAAATGGCTGCAATCTAATTACGGCTTGAACGCTACCGAAGTAGACACATTATATGTAGGCGAACAAGTAGAAGGTGAACTGGGCGAAGCAAACGAAACCACTGAAAATACAGATACCAATGAAAGCATTCAGTGAGTTATTTACACAAATAGACCAAACCACGTCTACCAATGAAAAAGTAGATGCCATTGTGCAATATTTTTCCATTGCCGAAGAAGCAGATATGGTTTGGTGTGTGGCACTGCTTACAGGCAAGCGGCCTAAACGTACGGTACGTTCAGGAGAATTGCGCGACTGGAGCGTAGCGATGAGTGGCTTACCCCAGTGGCTGCTGGAAGAATCTTACCATATAGTGGGTGATCTCGCAGAAACCATTACACTCGTACTACCACAAACAGAAGAGACTACAGATTATAGCCTGCACGAAGTAATGCAGGAATTGATCAACCTCGATGGCAAAGACGAACAGGTACGCAAAGAATATATCGACAGCATGTGGCGGCAGTTAGCAGGGGCTGAATTATTTGTGTTCAATAAACTGATAACAGGCAGCTTCCGTATGGGTGTGTCTGAAAAAATAGTCATTAAAGCACTGGCCAAACATTACAAGCTCGATGAAAATGTTGTAGCCCACCGCATCATCGGTAAATGGGATCCACAAGCAACATCACTAAACGAATTGCTAACTGTAGAAGATGCAAAAGATGATATATCACGCCCATACCCGTTTTATCTCGCCTATGCTTTAGATGTAGCCCCTGAAGACCTGGGTGATGTAAAAGACTGGCAGATAGAGCGAAAGTACGACGGCATTCGTGGCGAGATTATTGTCCGCGACCAGCAGCTATTTGTATGGAGCCGTGGTGAAGACCTGATGACCGAAAAATTTGTAGAATTCCACCCCTTAGCAAGCATACTACCCAACGGTACTGTAATAGATGGTGAGATACTCCCCATGCAGGGCGATGATATTCTGCCTTTCCACGTTATGCAGACACGTATTGGCCGCAAGAATGTGACTAAGAAAACCTTGCAGGATGCACCTTTGGTC
>CBFGNI010000202.1:0-5402 GCA_965650105.1 uncultured bacterium
GATAATGGATCGGTATTGAATTCAGCACTGCCCCAGCCACCCTCAGCTACAGCGTACATATCCTTTTTTAAATAATAGTCAACTTCAAATTCGTAACTGCGCTGAGAGGTTAGGAAAGCGTTAATAACCGGCTTTAGGATATCAATACCAAAACGCAACTGATGAAAACTATCGGCAGCAACTTTGGGTGATGGTGCGTTACTTGCATCATCGTTCTCTACCTGTGCAAGTGCAGGTATTGTAAACAATAAGAAAAATATGCTAATAATAAATCTTGACATTTTCTACGCTTGCATCGTTTGAAACATTTCCATTGATCAGTTTTACGGAATCAATATTATTGTTTGTGTACCTAAGATTGTTAATAGTATAATAATTAGTGTAGCCACATGCATTAGAAATAAAATGCAGGCTGCGGGCGTAATAAAATGTAATAGTGTCTTTATCGTATGGAGAAGTCTTAGCAGAGTCGGGCTGTATGAAAATGCTGGTACTATCACTTATCGGTGACAATACAACACTGTCGATCTTATTGATGTTTTTTCCTGCAAATATGAAATAGGTGGGTGAATCGAGCGCGCCTACTATCAGGTTGGGCAACAAAGAATCGAGTGCAACGATGCCTGTATCGCTTTCTACGGCCTTGTACACGCCTATATGCATACCTACCCTTACCGGTTGCAGACATGGGTCTTTCTGACGGTCGCAGGCCATCCAGCAAACAGATACCAATATTAAAATGGTTGGTAAATAAATCTTGCGAAAATCAATCATTGAGCGTATTCAGAATTTTATCTATTTCGCCTATTACATTATCCAGTTGCTTACGCATGGCATTTTTGTCATCGTCATTCGCCAGCGTTTTATCAATCCCCGTAGCTACCATATTTTCTTGAAGCGTGACGAGTTTTGTATTTAATATCTCAATCGATTGCAATTGTGCACTTACAGTATCTTTAAGCTGTTTGTTTTCAGCTTGCAATGTTGCATGTTTTCTAAGCAGCATATCCAGTTTGTCGTTCAGCAATTGCAATTCCTGCATTATTCGCGTATTTGGGCTTGTAACTTGGTTGTATAAGCTTTTACCAGTTGTTGCATCAGCTGGTCGGTTTCCGTATCCGTAAGCGTGCGGTCATTCAACTGGAACGTATAGTTAAGCGCAAAAGATTTTTTACCCTCACCCAGTTTCTCACTCTCAAATATATCAAACAAACCAAAGGACTGCAACGAATCTATTTTCAGTTGGTTAGTTACATCCTGTACTTGCTGATAAGTAATAGTCTTATCCAGCACCACGGCCAAATCACGCTGAACGGTTGGAAACTTGGTTACCTCAGCATATTTTATTTTGTGTGCATCAGCCGCTTTTAGCCACAAGGCCCAGTTGATAGTTGCAAAAAAGACACCTTGCTTAATGTCAAAGTCTTTTAACTTTTTCGTATCAACACCCGTTACGCTACACAGATCCTGGTTTTTCCATTTCCATATTATAGTACCACTCACCTCATCAATTTGCAGAGTAGTTTTGCTGATACCCGCCTGCAATAGCAGGTTGGCAATAATACCTTTCAGATAATATACATCAGCCTTAACAGCTTGCTGGTTCCATTGTGTGGTTTGCACATCGCCGGTCAGCCACATAGCCAGTTGCTCTTGTTGTATATACTTATCGCCTTCCTGCGTGTAGGTATTGCCAAACTCGTACAAAGCAAGGTTTTGCTGTTTGCGGTTAACATTGTACTGAACCACTTCAAGGCCGCTCTCTAAAAGAGACGGGCGCATTACATCCAGTTCACTGCTTAGGCTATTTAGCATTTTTACCAGGTCGGTACGCTCAGGATAAAACTTACTGTTGACGATAGAATTGGTAACAATTTCGCTAAAGCCTTTAGCAGTAAGTGTTGAAGCAATCTTGTCTTTATCTGCCCGATCGTTCACCATAGCTTTGCCCAGCGATATATTGAGGCGCGTTGGTATTTCCACATTGTCAAGCCCATCTATACGCAAAACTTCTTCTACTATATCGGCAGGTTGTAATACATCGGTTTTATTCGATGGCACCTTTACAATAAAACTGTCATTATTGCTTTCTTCAATTTCGAAGCCCAAAGCTTTTAATATCTGTTGTACAGTTTCAGGTTTATATTCTTTACCGCTCAGCTTATTGATATAAGAATAAGTAGTGCTCACTTTTACTGGCTCTAACTGGCGTGGATATACATCGATGATACCAGACGCTATTTGTCCGCCGCATATTTCACCAATAAGCGCAGCTGCACGTTCCAGCGCAGGTTGTACGTTATTAATATCAACACCTTTCTCAAAATGTGTCGCAGCATCTGTACGCAAACCATGATGCATGGATGTGCGGCGTATATAGGTAGGGTCGAAATAAGCGCTTTCCAGGAATATATTGGTAGTAGCATTGCTAACACCACTTTTAGCGCCGCCAAACACACCCGCTATACACATACCCTTTTCAGCATCGCATATCATCAGGTCGTTGCCTTGCAGTTTACGCTCTTTATCGTCTAGGGACAGGAACATAGTGCCAGCAGCTTCGAAACGCACTTTTACCTGATTTCCTGCTATCTGGTTTGCATCAAAGGCATGCAGTGGTTGTCCGTATTCATGCAATACATAGTTGGTAATATCAACCACATTATTAATAGAACGCACCTCTATGGTCTTTAATCGTTGTTGCAGCCATTTGGGCGATTCACCCACTTTTACGCCGCTAAGGCTAATACCCATATACCTGGCGCAAGCTTCAGGTGCATCTATTGTAACATTGATATCAATATTACCGGTTTTTGCAGGTAATGCTACTGCCGGGCGCCTTACTTCATAATGTTTACCCCTGTGATGGGTTAAATATGCGCATACGTCGCGCGCTACGCCTATATGGCTCATAGCATCCGACCTGTTGGGCGTAAGGCCAATATGTATAGCAGTGTCAGGCTCGGAAATATTGAAATATTGGTTAGCGGGAGTACCTATAGGCGCATCTGCAGGTAGTATCATAATACCTGCATGGCTCTTGCCCAGGCCTATTTCATCCTCCGCGCATATCATGCCTTCGCTCTCTTCGCCGCGTATTTTGGCCTTTTTTATTAGGAAAGCCTCACCTTCCGTTGGGTGTACGGTAGTGCCTACAGTAGCTACCACTACCCTTTGGCCCGCCGCTACATTGGGTGCACCGCATACTATTTTCAAAGGGGCAGGGCCACCTGCATTTACCGTTGTTATTTTCAGTTTATCAGCATTCGGGTGTTGTTCACAAGTCAATACCTCTCCAATCACAAGCCCGGCAAGGCTTCCTTTCACATCTTCCACCGTTTCCATGGTTTCAACTTCCAGGCCAATAGAGGTAAGAATATGGCTAAGTTCCGCTGCCGGTATAGGTTCCGGCAAATAGTCCATCAACCATTTATAAGAAATTATCATCTGTTTTAATCGAAATTTGCTGTAAAGATAGCCCATGATTCGGGATGCTGATAATAAATGGCATCGTTTTAAAAAAATGTGAGCCATCTTGTTTTATGAACATTTTTTTGTGGGATATTTGTGGATTGATGTGAATTGCAGGTAGGAAATGTGGATAAAGATGATTTGTATGACAATGTAGGTGAATAAATATGTGGGTATACTGTTACTCTGCTGCTTATAACTAATACTTTGACAAACCCTTTGCGCATTCAATTTTCAATTTACATTAGTCCTCCACCCTCATTCAGGTAACATGCCGGTAATATCTGCTTAACAATTTGGAAATGTTGGGCAGCAAAACACAAGGGACTGTGCTAAAAAGGCAATGACAATAAGGGTTAGGGAATTGAATACAACAGAATTACAACAGTATAACGTACTAACCATCAATGGCAGTAAACATTAAGAAAGATTTTGGTAACACGCGCAGTCGCAAACCCGACCTCACTACCCTGGTTTATGGAAAAGTGCCGCCGCAGGCCCCTGAACTGGAAGAAGCGGTATTGGGTGCTGTAATGCTGGAAAAAGACAAATTAGCAGAAGTTTTAGAGATCATCCAAAGCGAAGATTGCTTTTATGTGGATGCGAACCAGAAGATATATGCGGCAATACGCCGCCTGTTTGATAAGGGTATGCCGGTTGATCTGCTTACAGTAACAGAGGAACTGCGCCGCAGCAGTGAGCTGGAAATAGTTGGTGGTGCCTACTACCTTACTAAGCTGACAATGAGCGTAGTATCGAGCGCACACGTTGAGGCCCACGCCCGTATTGTAATGGAGAAATTTATACAAAGGGAACTTATACGTATATCCGGGCAAGTAATTGGCGATGCTTATGAGGACAGTACTGATGTTTTTGATCTTTTAGATAAGGCTGAAAGCAACCTTTATGAAATAACCGATAAACACCTCCGTAAAAACTTTAAAAGCCTGAAAGAGGTATTGGTAAATACCGTACACGAAATTGAAGAAGCCAAAAACAAGCAAGAGGATGTGACCGGTGTACCAACCGGTTTCAGGCAGCTTGACCGCGTAACCTCGGGTTGGCAGAAGAATGCCCTCATCATCGTAGCTGCACGCCCAGCCGTGGGTAAAACAGCCTTCTGTCTCAATCTGGCGATGAACGCGGCTTTGAACTCCCCAAAGCCTTTCCCCGTAGCCTTCTTCTCGCTTGAGATGGGTGCAGGAGAATTGGTAAAACGTATGCTGGCCTGCCAAACAGAGGTAAGCATGGATGCCATTACCAAGGGCCGTATGCAGGAACACGAGTTCATACAGATGACCCAACGTATGAACAAACTGGCAGGTGCCCCTATCTTCCTTGACGACCAGGCAGCCCTAAACATTTTTGAGTTGCGGGCCAAGGCACGCAGGCTAAAGCAGAAGTATGATATACAGATGATCATCATTGACTACCTGCAGCTAATGCAGGGCAGCATCAATGGCGGCGGTAACCGTGAGCAGGAAATATCGAAGATATCGCGCGACCTCAAGTCGCTGGCGAAGGAACTGGAGATACCAATCATTGCACTGTCTCAATTAAACCGTTCAGTAGAATCGCGTAAAGAATCGAAAGTACCGCAGCTGAGTGACCTTCGTGAGTCCGGAGCCATCGAGCAGGATGCCGATATGGTTATGTTTCTGTATCGCCCTGAATACTATGGTATTAATAATGATGCTATGGGTAATCCATTAGAAGGCGAAACCCACGTACATATCGCCAAAAACCGTAGCGGTAGCACTGATACGGTAAAAGTGCGTTTTATAAAGGAATACCAGAAATTTGTCGATCTCCCTGATAATGATTTTGGCTTCAGCGGAAACGACTTCCCGAACTTTGGCGGTGGGGGCAATTTTGACCGTGATGGTGGTAATGGCGGAGGAAACTTTAAGCTGCAAACAGATAATCCCCAG
>CBFGNI010000203.1:0-5315 GCA_965650105.1 uncultured bacterium
CTGTGCATTCGCTGTTATGCCCAGAACCAGCAAAACAATAAGCGCCGAAAATTTCTTTAGGGTGTAAATATGTCTCTTCATATTAAAGGTTAATTAGTGCTAATGTATACAATTTTTTGTTTTCCTGTATATGCCTGTGCGTACTTTAATGAAAAATAAATTTCTCAAGTACAGCCTTGTTTTCAATAGGGTACACGCGGTATTCTGCGGTGTTGTGCCATGCTTTGCCGCTCATTTGTTCGCTCACGGCATTCCACAGCAGTTGCTTATCGCGGTTCACTATCAGCAGGCGCCCTGCTGCCCCTACCGTACATAGCAACGCGCCGTTGGTCAGCTCATATACACCACCACCTGTGGTGGTACCGCCATCGGCATTGCTATCTATACTACAAGAGACAGACCAAAGCGGCGTAAGGTTGGCTTTTTTATCGGTTGTTTGGGGTTCGCTGAATATCCGTATGAAGGATTCTAGCTTCTTATTGCCGCCCGGTTTCATGTGGTTATCGAACAAGAAAAGCTCACCCTTGTTATTGGTGCGCACACAGTGCTGGCCGCAAAAGTATTCGCAGCTGGTTGGTATAGTATCGTTGGCGTATTTATCGCCATAGCTGTTCAGCCACTCGCCCGTAGGGTATTTTATCTTTACCACACGGTTTATATCCCTGAAACTGAGGTAGATAGTGCTGTCTTTCTCGTTTACATAAAAGCTGTTAAGATGTGTAAAGCCGGTATAAAGCGGTTTGTTGGCAAAAGGTATGCTTTCTTCTTTCAGAAAATGGTCTTTACTCTTCCAGTACCATACTACGTTACCCGCAGTATCATACTCTATCAATGTGCCAAATACATATCTCCGGTAGTTTTGCCCTTTTCTTGCCTGTGCTTCTATATCGGTGGGCATTTTTTTGCTGCCGTAATGCAGGCTATCGGGTTTGGCCCACCATATTTCATCGCCACAAACCATATAATGCCCGTTTTTCAGGCGTACAAACTCGTGGTGGTAAAACTCCGTACTGTCGCCGCTTATTTGCCCATTATTCGGCGCCTTCCATACTAATTTACCGTTATAGTCTACCTCTACGGCGTTGAAGCCATACAGCAAGGTAAACGTGCCCTGCCCCGTAGGCTTAAAATCCCTTATCTGAATGGGGTTATTGGTTAGCTGCGTAAGCTTTGGCAAATACCACAATGGCTTGCCTTGCAGGTTGTATATCACCGCTTTAAAATCGGTAGCCAGCATTATGGGGCTGTTGCCCAGCGCATTATTTATTACTCTCAGCCTGTTGTGGCTGCTGTCCACAGCTTCTGCACTATCGGTAGCAAAATGGTATAATGGTGTTTTGCTGCTGACTTTCTTTTTGCTGTTGAGGTAAGATATGCGCCAGGTGTATTGGGTGGCAAAGGTGGGTAGCTCTGTTATACTGCGGTTGTCAGCCAATAAGGTATCTATTATTATATGTTTGCCAAACTGTTGCTCATCGGTATAGTTGCCTTTGGCTACCTGTAGTTTGTAACGGGCGGTACCCGGCACTGCGTCGGCCGTGAAGCCCACCATTACATAGTTCAGTTTACTGCCTTCAGCAGGTTGTACGCGGGCAAAAGCGGTTGCTGTATATAAACAAAGAACAAGGGGTAATAATTTCAGCATTGTGCAATGTCATTGTATTACTTAGGTTGAAAGCCGTACTGGTTCAGGTGGTGTATAGCGTGCTTATGCAGCAGTTGTACCCACATATTGTAGCTAAGGTCGCCAAACAGCGGGTTGGTTATTTGTCTGTCGGGGGTTGTTTCAAATACTTTGAAGAAATGCGCTATCTCGCCCCTCAGTTCTGCAAGCGCATCCTGTATGCTCCCGTTTTTATGCGCATTAGGCGTATCAGGCATCATGGGGTTGGGTGTATTCTCCCTGAAAGGTTTTTCCGTCATCAGGAAGGCCTGCATTTTCGGTATATTCTCTTCAGGTGTTACAATGGTAGTATGTATATCCCTGCCATTAGCCTGGCGGAAAGAATCACTCATGTGCTCCACCATTTGCTGCAGGTCCATCTTGCCCCATTTAGGCGGTGTAGCGGGGTCAATGCTTTGCAGTGCGGTAATATATTCGTTGCGCAAAAAGTATGCTTTCCGGTTGATGTTTTCCATAGTTAAAACTAAAATAAAACTAAAAACTAAAACAGTTGGCTGATTAAAGACTCCTGCGTTACACCTTCAGCTTCAGCCTTGTAGTTGCGTACTACCCGGTGCCTTAGCACCGGCATGGCCATTGCCTGTACATCTTCTATATCTGGCGAGTATTTGCCATTCAGCAAGGCATGGCATTTAGCGCCAAGTATCAGGTATTGAGATGCACGCGGCCCCGAGCCATAAGCTATATATTGCTTAGCTATAGCAGGCGCGGTGGGCGATGAAGGACGGGTTTTGTGCACCAACCCAACGGCGTATTCCAGCACGTTATCGGGCACCGGCACGCGGCGTACCAGCTCCTGGAAGTAGAGTATATCCTCGCCACTCATCACCTTATGAAGGTCGGTAACGTTGGCGCTGGTAGTATTGCGCACTATCTGTACTTCTTCGGCAAAACTGGGGTAGTCCAGCATTATCTGGAACATGAACCTATCCAGCTGTGCTTCAGGCAGCGGGTAGGTACCTTCCTGCTCAATAGGGTTTTGCGTAGCCAGTACAAAGAAGGGGGCGGGTAGTTTATATAAGGTGCCTGCGGCGGTTATATTACGCTCTTGCATCGCTTCCAGCAGGGCGGCCTGTGTTTTTGGCGGGGTACGGTTTATCTCATCGGCCAATATGATATTGGCAAATACAGGCCCTTTTATAAACCTGAAGTTGCGCTGCTCATCCAGTATCTCGGCACCCACTATATCGCTGGGCATCAGGTCGGGGGTAAACTGTATACGCTTAAAGGAAAGGTCCAGCACATCGGCCACTGTTTTCACCAGCAGGGTTTTAGCCAGCCCCGGCACACCAACCAGCAGGCTGTGGCCATTGCAAAGTATAGAGATAAGTAGCTTATCCACTACATCGTTTTGTCCTACTATTATTTGCGCTATTGCTGTTTTTAGGGTTCGATATTTGTCGGTCAGTGCTTTTGCCGCTTCTATATCTGTTGCGTATGCGTGCATATACTATTAAGTGTATAAATATAAACGGTTGCGCATGGCAACCTTATTTTTACTTTTGAAAAGGTAAGTTCTATTATTTTGTGCTAAGAAACAAATGCACCCGGCCTATTTTATGAATGATATAACGCTTCGCGAAGCACAGCAGCAAACCGATGAATGGATACGTACGGTGGGTGTACGTTATTTCTCAGAGCTTACCAACCTGGGCATACTGATGGAAGAAACCGGCGAGCTGGCGCGCATCATGGTGCGCAAGTACGGCGACCAGTCATCGAAGAAGAGCGATACAGGTAAAGAACTGGCCGATGAAATGGCTGATGTACTTTGGGTTTTGCTTTGCCTGGCCAACCAAACGGGTATCGACCTTACCGATGCACTGCATAAAAACTTTGAGAAGAAAAACATCCGCGATGCGGAACGCCATAAAAAGAATGACAAACTGCATTAATGGCATTACCTGTTGAATAATAATGTAACTGCCTATTACATGCAACTGTTATAAGTCACCATAGCGTTATTTTTTTTGTTTTTTTCAAAAAATCTTATTTATCTTTATTCCTCACTTTAAAACCTTTTAATAATGAAGCGTATTTACTTATTAATGACTCTTGCTTTAGGTTTTTCAACTGCTGCTTTTGCACAAAGAAGCGTTGATATGCAAATGACACAGACTTACCCTACAGGTGGTTTTGTATCAGTAAGCGAAGATGAAGATCCTGATATGCAAACTGATGCATGGGCAGGTAATGATTTTTCTATCGGTATCAAAAACCTTGGTCCTGATGTTATCAATGGCGATGATACTGCAATTGTAGGTCTTGCTATATTTGGCCAATATGTGCATGGTAGTCTTGCAGGTGTTAATGGTATCGCTGTAGGCGATGAAGTTTTCTTGAACTATGCTGATCTTGGCTTCACTTACGATCCTGATCAAATCACGAATTCTCAAGCTAACACTGAATCTCTTTGCGATTCATTGTACATGGTAGATGTAGCTGGTGCTGTTATTGCAGATCCGGTTATAGCTAATAACCACAACTGTGCTTCAGTAACTTTTAATATATGGTTCCTGAACGTAAACGATGTTAACAAAGCAAACGGTTTCAGCATGTATCCTAATCCTGCTGCAACTAAGCTGAACCTGGTTTCTACTTTCAACAACGCTAAGAACGCTAACGTTATTATCCGCGATGTAGTTGGTAAAACTGTATTCACTCAAAACCTGGGTACTAACCTGAATGGCAAACAAACTTTCGCTTTAGATATCAGCAACTTCGTTACTGGTATGTATGTGATCGAATTGAATGTTGATGGTAACAGGATCACAAGGCAAATACAAGTTCAAAAATAATTTGAACGATAAGAGTTTAAGAAAAGGCGGCTATATGCCGCCTTTTCTTTTTGCATTTTTCTAAATGATGATATGCCGGTGACATTTATATAGATGTTATCAATTATATTTATTATTCACTTTAAACCTTTTTATGAAACATGTTTACCTTTTAATGACTCTTGCTTTAGGTTTTTCAACTGCTGCTTTTGCACAAAGAAGTGTTGATATGGAGCTTATTACAATGTATCCGACAGGCGGATTGGTATTTATATCTGCTAATGAACCGCTTGGCATGCAAGAGGCGGCAAGTCAAAACAATGATATGTCTATTAAGTTAAAGAATCTTGGACCTGATGGCATAAATGATGATGATACAGCTCTTGTTGGTGCTTTTGGTCAGTTCCTTCGTCTTTCCTTTGGAGGGGGTTCCGGAATTCCAGTAGGTGAAGAGGTTTTTTTTAATTTTACTGACATTGTACTGACTTACGAACCTACTGGAGCTACCTCATCTCAAATGACCGTAACGCAATTTTGCGATACATTATGGATGATCGATCCTACAGGTGCTGTTATTGCAGATCCGGATTTAAGCAATAATCACAATTGCAATAATGTTACCTTAATGTATGGTATTTGGATGTAGCTAACGTAAATAAAGCAAACGGTTTTAGCATGTATCCTAACCCTGCTGCCACCCAATTGAATATGGTTTCTACGTTCAACAATGCGAAGAATGCCAATATTATCATTCGCGACATAGTTGGTAAAACTGTATTGACTAAAAACCTGGGTACTGACCTGAATGGCCAGCAAACTTTCGCTTTAGATATCAGCAACTTCGTTACCGGTAT
>CBFGNI010000204.1:0-5311 GCA_965650105.1 uncultured bacterium
CCCAGTGTTATATCTGTTTCACGCGGGTTGCCATCTTTATCCATATTGTTATCAGCAATATGAATCGCACGGCCGTTCAGCGACCAGCTTGCAGGATTCGCCGGGTTAGGACGCATGTTGCCCATACCGATTAAGCCAGGGTTGTAACATATAGAATTTTGTTCTTGAGTTCTCGTTGAACGCCAGTTATCAAGTGAAGTATCAGCAGTACCATTATAGCTAAAATGCTGTCCATTCGCAGAATAAATATTGTTATAATCAGAGTAGTTATTTGAACCACCGTTATACCAGTTCAAAGCACCGCCAGCAGAACCCAGGTTTGCATAAATATTGTTATATGCCTGGAAGTTTACTGAGCTGCTCATATAATATTGAGCTGCGTAGTTTGTACCTGCACCACTTGTAACAAAAGTATTGTTGTAAATTTTACAATCACCTCCGTACAGGTAATACATATATAAACCTTGACCGGAACTTCCGAAAGATGAATTAATTACGTTGTTAAAGATATTACTACCAGTTAAGTAGCAATAAGACATATACATACCATAACCTCCATTTGCTGTCACATTTACTTCGTTATTATTAATATCAGTATAATATGCAGTGCTAGGCATGTAGTTATAGAAATAACCATTAGGATTATTATAGTTTATCTTATTATAAGCTATAGTAGCTCTTGTGGTGGATGTACCTGTTGTATTATAACCAAAATAATTATACGTATAGGTTGATCCACTGCCACTTATATTAACAGTATTTCCTACTATTTCAATAGGATCGGTGCCCATAGTACTAGTATAGTATATATATGTTGGATAGCCACCATAGATATAACTTACATTGTTAAATGTATTACCTCTGATTTTAGAGCTTTTCAAATAGTAAGTATAAATATTACTATAATAGTGCGAACTAAACGTGTTACTATCTACAACATTGTTTGTAGCAGAAGATGAATATGGTGCACACATTGAAATACCATTAGAAGAGCCACTTAAGGTATTTTTGATTATTGCCATATCAACACCTGCGTAATTACCATTATAATACTGAGGACTTAGATCTGATATTATAGCTTTAATAGGATCTGTCTGTGTTGTTGTAGGAGCAGTTAAAATACAACCACGTATCGTATCGCGCTTAGGGCTGCCTTGTATAGATATAGCCGTATAACCTAAAGCTGACACAGTGATATTTTTGATAGAAACATCGGTTACGTTGTTCAAACCAAATACAGGATTGTTATCAATACCTTGCACCACAACATTAGCTGCATTACCCGACTCTGAACGGAATGTAACGCGGTTAGTTATACTACCACCTATGATCGGTGCTTTAATATTACCGGCACCTTGATATGCACCAACGCTATCGCGGATATTAAATGTGGTAGGGCCACAAACACCCCATAAATTAAGTATATCAATTGCTTCTTTTACATCCACGAAATCAGGAGCAGGCAGGCCACCAATTGTATATTCACCATTCAGGCCCGGTGTAATTATAGCTTTTAATGTATCATCTACAGTAGCGGCATCTTGTACGCCATTTGGCAGATACGAATAGGCTACCAAACGTACAGGCTTCGCATTGGTAAAAGTATAGTTACCCAATGTCAATTGTACTGAATCCGGTTGAACAAGGAAAGTATTAATTGCAGTATTGTAGTTAATAGTACCCTGGAATATACCATTCATGTACCAATCCACTTTCACATTACTCAATGTATTATTACCTGTGTTCTTAACAGTAACCTTTATCGCTTGTGTACTTGGTGCACAGAAAGTTGGCGTTGGTGCAACCAGCCTGCTTACGCTGGCATTGTTCGCAACGTCACTGCCTGTATGCTGGCCAAAGTCCGTAAGGCCGGTTGTACTGATAATATTACGTGTAGCATTAGTGCTGCTATTGGGGGCAGTATATGGATTCCACGTACCTGTACCTATCCTTTTCACCAATCTTAGACCAGACTCAGCTGCGGTAGTACCTGTTTGTGGATCCTTATAATAAATATTTGCAGTATGCGGATAGCTACCTGCACCAGCATCAATATCTGTATGGAAATACATAAAGAATGGGAAGCTGAATGATGATGGCGCTTCACCTGAATACTGTTTAACCGTTATAGTACTTGGAACCGTTGCACTGGTCCAGTTAATACTGGCAACTGTATCTTGTCCAAAAGTAAAATATTGCATACCTGTAGCAGGTGCTGCAGGTGATGCTACAGCATCTGGCGGAATACTGGTTGGAGATACTTCATAAGCACCAAGATCCGGTACACCTGCTGGTTTATTAACAGGTCGTGTTACACCGGTAATGTCTTGAGGCACATTGGCCACATCATGTACGCCACGTCCATTTAAAGCCCATACTTCAGGAGCGGTAGGATCTGGAGTTAAATCGCCTGTAGCCCGGTTAGGAAATGCTGCAGTAGGGTTATATATAAGTGAGTTGTTATCCCTATTCATTGTACTGCGCCAACCAGCCAGATTATACGTGTTACCATAGTATCCATCATATAAAACTCCTGAAGGTGAATAGAACAGATTATAATCTGAAGCAGGTATGGTAGTCGATCCAGTATTATATATCATATAACAATTACCGGCACCCATTTTAACAAGTACGTTATTTTTCACCTCGGCAGAACCTACCGAGCTTGTACTAAATGTTGCTAAAGCATAACCATATCCTGAACCACCTGATTCAGCAAATATTGTATTGTTTTTAACCTTAAAATCGCTTGAATAACCCATGTATATACCATAGGCACTACCACTGCCTGTTGACTTAGCATAAATAGAATTGTTCAATATCTGGCTACCTCCAGAAATTGAATATAAATAAGCCGCATACGCGCTGCTGTAATTATATGAAGTGCTTCCTATTGCAGTTAACTTATTACCAATTAACTTACAGTTGCTAAATCCATACGGGGCGTAAAACGCATATGCTCCATAACCAGAACTACCAGATGCTGTTGAAGTCACCTTGTTATATGCAAATGTCATATTGCTGGCATATTGAGCATTCATGCCATATGCATAACCATAAGTATGTGATGTAGTAACGGTATTATTAGAAATCATACCATTGCCGCTACAGTTGTAACCCATATAATTGTACAAGTAATATGAAGCAGTGTTTGTAGTAGATAGCGCAATATTATTACTATCAACAGTAGGGTTTGAATTATAATAACCTATGTATGAATATATAGGCCCACTAGTAGTAACACTTACTGTGTTTTTCTTAAACACGGCATTACTGGCATCTTGCAACATATAGAGGTAAGAATAGCCGTATGAATACCTACCCGTAAAATTCATAGTGTTTCTGTATATCACAGAATTGTCCGAACCTGAACGGATACCATAATGGTAAACAGTACCGCTGGTTCCACCGGTAATATTAGCTGTATTATCACCAAAATAACTGTTAGGAGAAGAAGAGTTGATAGAATACAAGTATGCACTATAATAGCTGGCAATACCAGCTATACTATTGCCTGAAATATATGAATACGATGAACTCGCTGTATAAAACGGATATGCGTTACCATACAGGGTATTTACACTAATAGTGTTTGACAGGATTGAATCGTATGGAGATGACGAGGTATAGATGCCGTAAACATAACCGTAATCTGTATTATTAACAGTTATGTTATTGTTTTTCATCTTCATATATCCGCCAGAAGTACCACCACAAGATGTTACATAAATACCGTATAAATTGCTAGAGCCGGCATTGTTTATAGAAATACTGTTTGAGGATATATCCATAACCTCATAACTGCTAGAGCAGTAAATACCGTAATACCCGTTTCTGCTGGAAGCAAATGAGTTACTTGCAATATTTGTATTATTCGCATATATAGCATATACAGAACGATATCTCTGATCTGTAAAAGTATTGCCTCTTATAATATTTCTATTAGCGTAGCTACTGCTAGAGCTACCTGCCAAATACACACCATAGCTACCATTTGTAAATGTATTGGCATACATTACGTTATCAGTACCTGTAAAGCTGGTTGTATATATAAGAGCAGCATTATTAGAGGTTGAAGTTGTTATGGTGCTACTGAATACACAACTTGCCACAGAATCGTATGATGCCGCAGATGCAAGAACGATAGCGCGGGCATAAGTAGATGTTGCGGTATTGGTAATGGTTAAATTCTTGAAAGTTACATAGGATGCATTGTCCAATGTAAATACGAAGTTGTCCGCACTACTTGTTGCAGCATACGATACAGTAACGTTAGCGGCTAAACCACTTTCCGATTGAAAGGTAACACGATTAGTTGCACTGGCACCCGTAATTGCCGGGATAGTGTACTGTGCACCTGAATAAGTACCTGTACGCAGGTTAAAAATTACCGGCCCCGATACACCATTTGTATTCAGAGCATTTACCGCATCTGTTAAGGTAGCATAACTGGGGGTTGCGCCGCCTACGGTATATGTACCGTTTAAAGGTTGTGCAATTGCAGATACCGCCGCCATGAGCAGAAGAGCCGGCAAGAGTAGCAAATGCTTTGCTTTGTTAAAGTGTTTCATCATACGTACCATTTAAAAGGTTTATGCTTGCTTTTGTTGTTATTTTATTATGGATATTTTATGCCTTTGTAATGTTTTTTTCAAATCAAGTTTTAACAATTCACGTTTGTTTTTGTTTTATTAAAGGCTTGTAAGTACTCATTTCTTTACTGAACTCTTAATTATTAGTGTTTTTTATTCCGAGCATAATATTGTCATTTTTTTATCATGTCAAAATCTTGTCTGCACAATGATTATCAGTATATTAATTTTCTAAACAGTCTTAACTTTTCTTTCACAGTCGTTTAAAGTTAAATAAATAATTGACAAAACTATTTTAACAATATCATTTTAATCAGTTCTTAATAAGGTTTATATATTAGACAGATATTTAAACTTTTAGATAAAGTAAATATATTAATATAGTAAACACAACGCTATATAGATGAAGGGGGAAATTAACGAGATGAAAAAGTAATATAACTGTAAAAAGCAAGGGAGCCGGTTTACCGGCTCCCTTGCTTTATCAATTGTTAAATAACTCTACTTAAGCACATCAAAAGGCTTACTGATGATCTTCCCATCAGATGTATTCGCCCTGATGATATAGTGGCCATCTACAAGGGCCGTGATATCTATAGTCGTTGACTTAACATTGTCTTCTGTACCACGATATACCACCTGGCCAAGATTATTGATGATCAGTACACCACTCAGCTTCACTTTATCTGCACTCAATGTTACCTGGTCATTCGCAGGGT
>CBFGNI010000205.1:0-5290 GCA_965650105.1 uncultured bacterium
GCGCAACCACGCAAACAATAAAAGTAACAGCTAATGGTACCTATTACGTTGCGGTAACTAACACAGTAGGCACAGCCCGTGATACTATAGTGGTACAGTTACGCACATTACCTGCTATAAATATTGGCAACGATACGTCATTCTGTATTGGCAATTCAGTAACCCTTACCGCACCTTCAGGCAAGACATATCTTTGGAGCACAGGCTCTGTCAAAAGCGCTATATCAGTGAGTAGCAGTGGCGCTTACAGTGTAAAAATTACCGATAATTATAGTTGTAGTAACAGGGACACTATAAACATTATAGTAAATTCATTACCTGTTACAAACTTAGGGAATGACACAGCGATATGTATCGGTAGTAGCCTGACCTTAGATGCACAAAACACTAGCGCTACCTACCTATGGCACAATAATAGCACTACACAAACATTGGCAGTATCGGCCGCAGGTACCTATAGTGTGCTTGTTACCGATACACATGGCTGCAAAGGACGTGACACTATAAATATCAACACGCTCTCATTACCTACTGTTAATTTAGGGAATGATACTACTGTATGCAGTGGTACCAGCTTAACACTGGATGCACAAAATACAGGTGCTAACTACCTGTGGAGTACTAGTGCTACTACACAAACAATAAACGTAAATGCTGCCGGTAACTATAGCGTTAGCGTTACAGATGTTAATGGTTGTTCTAAATCTGACACACTAGATGTTAGCCTATATTCGCTGCCTACAGTTGCATTGGGCAACGATACCGCTATTTGTGCGGGTGCCAGCATAGTGTTTGATGCACAGAATACAGGGGCTATATATATGTGGAACACCTCTACCGCTACACAAACAATAACTGTAAGTACGGCTGGCAGCTATAATGTTAGCGTTACAGACGCCAACGGATGTGTTAATAATGACACTATCAATCTAAGCATAAATGCGCTGCCGATTGTTACAGTAGGTAATGATACTACAATATGTATGGGTAGCTCTTTAGTCTTAAATGCATGAAATACCGTTTCAACATACATTTTGAATACCAGCGCCACTACCCAAACAATAACTGTAAGTACTGCAGGTAGCTACAATGTATCAGTAACTGATATCAATAGCTGTTCTAAATCTGATACTATTGACGTAGGTACCTATTCGCTACCCACCGTTACATTGGGTAACGATACTGCTATATGCGCAGGTTACAGCCTGACAATAAATGCTCAAAATCCGGGTGGAACTTATTTATGGAATACCAGCGCCACTACGCAAACAATAAGTGTAAGTACTGCCGGTAGCTACAATGTATCAGTAACTGATGCAAATGGCTGTGTTAACAGTGATACAATAAATTTGAGTATAAATACACTGCCTGTTGTTAACCTGGGCAATGATACAGCCATATGCGATGGTAATACTTTAACACTGGATGCAATGAATACTGGCAGTATATATACGTGGAATACCGGTGCTATTACGCAAACACTTGATGTATCTGCTGCAGGCACCTACGGTGTTACTGTAACCGATGCAAATAATTGCAGTAGTTCCGATACAATACAGATCAGCATAAACCCATTACCTATAGTTAACTTAGGCAATGACACAACCCTTTTTCCGAATATAATATTGACATTGAACGCAGATAATCCGGGTGCAACATACCTGTGGAATACCGGAGCGACGACTCAGACGATAAATGTTGATGATAATGGTACTTACATAGTTAACGTCACTGATGTAAATACATGCAGCAATCGCGATACGATTATTGTAAACTTTATACCTGTTAGTATTAACAATACAATATTGAAAGATCCGGGAGTTACCGTAACCCCAAACCCAACAAGAACGTATATTATCATAACCGTAAACGACAACAAGCTAATAGGCTCAAAGGCTGTATTGACCGATATGAGTGGTAAAAACATACAGGTAATAGATATTTATGAAACGCAACAAAAAGTATCATTACAAGGACTTACGGCCGGAACTTATATACTTAGATTACAAAATAACCATGCTTTCAGGGTCATCAAACAAGATTAGTACTTTACTGCAAATCAGTTAAAAGCCACCTTTCAGAGGTGGCTTTTTTTAATTAAACAATTTCTTTTCTACCCGAAGAATATATAAGCCAGTGAAATTGCAGTAAGTATGCCTACTACATCGGCCAGCAACATAGCGCCAATAGAATAACGGGTATTTTTTACTGATACAGCACCGAAATAAACTGCCACTACATAAAAAGTAGTATCGGAAGAACCTTGCAAAATGGCCGATAATCTACCCGCAAAAGAATCGGGCCCGTAGGCTTTCATAGTATCTATCATCATGCCCCTTGCTGCACTACCACTCATAGGTTTTACTAATGCAGTAGGTAACCCATCTACAAAACGCGTATCTGTACCCAGCATTTCAAAAAAACTTTTGGCACCATTGATCACAACATCAAAAGTGCCGCTGGTACGCAGCATACTGATAGCTACCAGCATACCCACCAGGTATGGAATAATGCGGACAGCAGTTTCGAAACCACCCTTAGCGCCTTCAACAAATGCATCGAACACATTTATTTTTTTATAGATACCGCCAAGTATAATGAGCACAAATACCAGCAGGATGATACCGTTACTCAATACACTTGAGAAAGATTGCATACCACTTGCATTCAGCGATGTGAGATATACAACCAAAACGGCAATAAGAGCTGATAGTCCGCCAATCCAGGCCAAAATGACTGGTTGAAATAAATTGATTTTTTGTTTGATGGCAACGATTACCATAGCCGCAATAGTTGCTACAAATGTAGCTATCATGCATGGCACAAATATATCAGTTGGGTCAGCAGCGTGCAGTGCTGCGCGCGTAGCAATAATGCTGACAGGTATGAGTGTAAGGCCCGATGCATGCAGGCAGAGAAACATGATCTGTGCATTGCTGGCTCTGTCTTTCGTTGGGTTAAGCTCCTGCAGGCTTTCCATAGCCTTTATACCAAACGGTGTAGCGGCATTATCTAACCCAAGCAGGTTAGCAGAGTAATTCATCATCATGTGCCCCAATGCAGGATGCCCTTTAGGCACATCAGGGAATAATTTGCCAAAGAAAGGGCCTATAATTCTTGAAAGTAGTTGAATGCCG
This sequence comes from uncultured bacterium, assembly GCA_965650105.1. Lineage (GTDB taxonomy): Bacteria > Bacteroidota > Bacteroidia > Chitinophagales > Chitinophagaceae > Polluticoccus. Next base: position 3,138 of record CBFGNI010000205.1, read on the forward strand.
CCTGCTTTTTCAGCAATACTCATAAAACCCATAAATAAGGCCATAATGCCTATCAAGCCAATACTTATATTGACAGCACTTTTGCAGGTTTCTATTACGCCATCTGCATTTCTGCTAAGCTTTCGTTGTATACCTTGGTAAGTGTAAATTTTGTTCGAAGGTGCTGACGCTACCGGTTGCTTATTGTTGCCTGTTAAGATTATGGTTGCCTGGTGCAAACTATCTTCATGTAAATATCCATAACCTGCCAGGTGTTTGCCAAATGCATCTACCGAAGCAAAACCGGTTGCGGTGTCGGCACCAATTATTTTATAGTAAGTAGTATCATAAGCATCATCGGCACGGCCGCTAAACATGCGGCTGTATATCTTAGGATCAGTTCCGGAAATATATTTATAGCAGCCAACTGCTATCGCTATTAATATAAATGCCGACCATATCCTGCTTAATGCCATAATTTACATGCTGATTACAGCCTGAAATTAATGTATAGCCCGCTATTATTACAGTCTTATTTAGTAGCAGTATATAAGGTACATATACCAAATGTCAGTGCTTTTGCCTTAGGCTGCTTAAATCCACAATGTTCCAGCACCGTACAAAATGTTTTACCTTCAGGGAAAGCCATTACTGATTCTGGCAGGTAGGTATAGGCCCTGCTATGTTTCGAAACTATTTTACCAAGCATTGGCAATATGAACCTGAAATAAAAATGATACAACTGTTTTACAGGAAATACCTTAGGGTGAGAGAATTCTAGTATGGCCAACTTGCCACCCGGACGCATAACACGGCTCATCTCCATCAGCCCCTTTTCCAGGTGTTCAAAATTGCGAACACCGTAAGCACAAGTTATCGCATCGAAGGTATTATTGGCAAAAGGCATGCTCTCGCTATCGCCATTTTGCAGTTTTATTATCTTCGACAACTTTTTTTCTTCCACTTTTTTCCTACCCACTTCCAGCATTTTATCGGCTATATCTACACCTATTATATGCATTGGGCTTAGTTTTTCGGCAGCTACAATAGCAAGATCGCCTGTGCCGGTAGCTACATCCAGTATATTGGTGGGTTGTACTTTAGCTATTTCTGCAATTGCTTTTTTGCGCCAGCCTTTGTCAATACCCATCGAAAGAAAATGGTTCAGAAAATCGTAATTGCCCGCTATGTTATTGAACATATCGGCCACTTGATCTTTCTTGCTTAAATTTGACTGCGCATCCGGTAGTATCTTCGCTGCCGGATTCATTTTATCTTCATACTGCATTGTTTGCAAAAGTACATTAAGGCTACCAATGGAAATACGTTCCGCAAAATATTTGATCAGCAGTCCCAAAGTGGAAGGCTGTCCTACGCCCGATAAGCCTGAATATGCATTCATAGGCCGATCCAACGTAGGTAAGTCCTCACTTATCAATATGATAACCAGGCACTCTAAGCTGGCAAAAACATCAGGCAGCCCGGGCAAAACCCAGCTTATTAATCACTTTATAGTAAATGATGAATGGTATCTGGTCGATCTGCCGGGTTATGGGTATGCTAAAGTGTCACAGTCGCAGAGAGCCAGCTGGCAAAAAATGATAGATAACTACCTTAATCAGCGCGAAAACCTGGTAAATGTATTTGTGCTGATAGATAGCCGCCATGAGCCACAAAAGCTCGATCTTGACTTTTTGCGAAAATTGGGCGAATGGGGCATTCCGTTCAGCCTGGTGTTTACAAAATCTGACAAAAGCACCCAACGCGAAAGCCACAAGAATGCGAAAAACTTTATTGAGGCTATGAAGAAAGAATGGGAATTTATACCTCGCAGTTTTATAAGCAGTGCAATTAAGTTCAATGGACGTAAAGAGATACTTGCATATATAGAAGAAATGAATGCCATTTACAAAGAAGAGACCAGCGGTAAATAATTAAGAATATGAAATACTTACTGTATCTACTTCTTACAATACTTACGCTACAGGCCTGCAGGCGTGATAATACCGACAATGCGCTAGCTAAAGACAACAAGGATGTTGCTAATGCAATAATCAGGTCGTTCAATGCTCACAATTGGGATAGCGTGGCTTTTTATTATACCGATACCTGTATATTCTTATCGCCTGCACAGGGCAATGAATACATACATAAGAGCAAAGTAACTATCATTG
>CBFGNI010000206.1:0-5212 GCA_965650105.1 uncultured bacterium
AATGGTATTTGTGATAACCTGGTATGTGCCGTGTATTTATCGGCTATATGTCCTGTACTGGTAGCACCGGCTATGGATGAAGATATGTGGCTGCATGCAAGTACACGGAATAACATACAGAAGATACGCAGTTATGGTAACCATACAATACCCGTGGTGCATGGCGAACTAGCCAGCGGATTGATAGGCGAGGGAAGGATGGCAGAGCCTGAAGATATTGTTACTCATATAAGTGAGTTCCTCGCAAAAAAATCTGATAAACCTTTAAAAGGGGTTGAAGCGTTAGTAACTGCGGGGCCTACTTATGAGCGTATTGATCCTGTACGTTTTGTAGGCAATTTCTCAACCGGTAAAATGGGCGTGGCTATCGCCGAGGCTTTGGCGGAAGAAGGGGCTAAGGTTACATTGGTATTAGGCCCATCGCATTTGCAGGTTTATCATGCAGGTATCAATGTAGTAAAAGTAGAAAGCGCACAGGAAATGTATGATGCCTGCCTGAAGGTTTTCCCTGCTACACAAATAGCTGTGCTGGCGGCGGCTGTCGCAGATTATCGCGCAGAAGAAACCGCACCTGAGAAAATAAAAAAGAAAGGTGAAACGTTAGAGTTGAAACTGACGAAGAATAAAGATATACTGGCTACACTTGGCAGCATGAAAAAGCAAGGCCAATTTTTAACCGGCTTTGCACTGGAAACAAATAATGAAGTAGCAAATGCCAATGAGAAACTGAAAGCCAAGAACGCAGATATGATAGTGTTGAATACACTACGTGATGAGGGTGCAGGTTTTGGCTATGATACCAATAAGATAACTATCATTACAAAAGATGGGGACCAGCAGCGCTTGCCACTACAAAGCAAGCAGGAGGCGGCCCAGGCAATTGTGAATATAATTTTAGATAAAAGACATGCTGAAAAAACTGTTTAGTGTTGTAATGGTAATGTGTATAGTTGCCGGTGCCAACGCACAAGAGCTGCTATGCAAAGTGCGGGTAATGCATGATAAGATAACCAACGTTGATAAAGAAGTGTTCAATGGTATGGAGCGCCAGATAACGGAATTTATAAACAACCGTAAATGGACTAACGACCAGTTTAACGTTGGTGAAAAAATTGAGTGTAACATACTAATGAATCTTACCAAGCACACCGAAGACGATGTGTATGAGGCTACATTGAATATACAGGCATCGAGGCCGGTATTCAATTCGGGTTATATGTCACCAACTGTAAATTTTATAGATCGTGATTTTAAATTCCGCTATTCTCAGTTCACCCCCCTGCAATACAACGATAACCGTGTGAGTGGTAATGATGCATTAGCATCGAACCTGACAGCTACGCTAGCATATTATTGCTACCTTATCATAGGGCTGGACTATGATAGCTTTGAGGCTAATGGAGGTACCGACTATTTTAAGAAAGCGCAAAATATAGTGAACAATGCACCTGAGTCGGGCAATGTAATAACGGGCTGGAAGGCTGTAGAAGGTACCAAGAACAGGTACTGGATAATAGACCAGTTGCTGAGCCCGAGGTTCACTACCTTCCGTTCAGTATGGTACCAGATGCACCGCATAGCGCTTGATAATATGTACAAAGCGCCGGAAGAATCGCGAAAGACTATATTGGAAAGCATAGCTAAGCTAAGCCAGTTGCAAAAAGATAATCCCGGTGCTATATTGATACAATTCTTCTTTAATGCAAAGAGCGACGAGATAATGAGTATAATGGCGCAAGTACCTAAAGAGCAACGCGCCGTTTATGTAACCATGTTGCAGCAACTGGATGTACCCAATGCACAGAAATATGCCGCCCTTAAGTAAAGCCTCCAATGAAGAATAGATATGTACTAATACTATTGCTTACTGCATTTATTACAGCATGCAGCAGTAGCAGTAAAGAACAGGCACCTATACCTATGCCGCAGATGGAAAAGATACTGACCGATTTGCACATGGCGGAAGTGTACAGCACCATGCTGGATACCGGCATTAACAGGCGTAATGAAAAAAATATCGATTCGCTGGCGGTGTTTTATAAGGACGTGCTAACGCACCATAAGGTAAGTGTAGCACAGTTTAAAGATGGCATGGCATGGTACAAAGCCCACCCCGGTGATATAGATAGCTGCTACAAACACATGATAGCTGAAGTAGCGCGCATGGAAGGCGCAGATACAACCGGTGTTAAGTAAGCGATCATTTCAAGTTGGATAGTGCGGTAGCCATACGTGTCATGGCTTCTTTCAGTTGCTCCATAGAGGTGGCAAACGAAATACGGATACAGTTGCTATTGCCGAAAGCACCTCCATTCACTGTGTTAATATGGCCTTTGTATAAAAGATACATGGACATGTCCACATCGTTCTGAACGATCATATCACCATCCGACTTGCCATAAAAACTGGTAAGGTTAGGGAAGGCATAGAATGCCCCTTCGGGGCTATTGATATTTACGCCCGGCATTTTGCCAAGGGCATCAATAACAAAATCCCTTCGCTGGCGGAAGGCTTCGGTCATTTTAATGCTTGGCTCAAGCGAAGAAGTAAGGGCAACAATAGAAGCTCTTTGTGTGATGGAATTGGCGCCAGATGTAAATTGCGCCTGCAGTTTTTCGCATGCTTGTACCAAGTCGGCAGGGGCGGCCATATAGCCCAGGCGCCAGCCGGTCATTGCAAAACCTTTCGACATTCCGTTTATCAGCACAACCCTGTCGCGCAGTTCGGGAAACTGGGCTATGCTTTCATGCTTGCCTGTATAATTAATGTATTCATATATCTCATCGCTAATAATAGTGATCTGCGGGTTGCGCTTGAAGACCTCAGCAAGATTTGCTAACTCCTGGCGCGAGTACACACTACCCGTTGGGTTGCAGGGCGATGAGAAGATGAATAGCCTGGTTTTAGGTGTTATGGCGGCTTCCAGCTTATCTGCTGTCAGTTTAAAGTCTGTTTCGAAATAGCAGGGAACAAATACATTTTTGCCTTCAGCAAAATCGACCAGCGCACTATATGTAACCCAATATGGTGTAGGTATTATTACCTCATCTCCGGGGTTGATAATGGAAAGTATAGCATTGGCCAAAGCTTGTTTGGCCCCGGTTGATACAATGATCTCCTCGCGGCTATATTCCAGGTTGTTATCGCGCTTTAGCTTTTCGCAAATAGCATCCCGCAATTCGGGCAAACCGGCAACTGGTGTATATTTTGTATAGCAGTTGGCCATAGCTTCTGTGGCTGCGTTGCAAATATGCTCCGGTGTGCAGAAGTCGGGTTCGCCCAGGCTGAGATCAGTAATATTAACTCCTTTCGCTCTCAGTTCGCGGCCAAGTTTGGCCATTTTTATAGTCTGGGGTTCTGCTATCAGATCCAGTCTTTGGGCTAATTGCATGTATTATTGGTGCTATTGGAACTGCAAAGCTAATTAAGAAGCTGCTAATAAATGATAAAAATATAAACAGTTCTGCGCTACAGGCTGGCGTAAGCGCCAGTCATGTAAAGATATATAGCCAAAATAACGATAAGTACAATTACAACGGCTAAAAAAGCAATGGTTTTCCTATAAGCGCTGTTTATTGTATGTGCTTTGTGTAGTTCACTCACATTGTTCAGTATGTTTTCCATACGGGGAAAGGCAGCTTCGCCTTTTACCACATAATCGTAAGCGCCAAACTTCATGCTCTCCGTTGCCACGTCAATTTTATCTTGCCCCGATAGCATGATGACCTGCGTTTTAGGGTAGTGTTCCTTGAACTTTTTCAGTGCATCAACGCCATTCATAGCGTCTGCCTTATGGGCATTCAGGTGATAATCCAGCACAATAATCTCAGGGTTGAGGTTCATGTTTTTCAGCGCGTCCTCAGCATTATCGTATATTTTAATGTTGTACAAAAAGCGTTCAGACAAATAATCTTTCAGCATTTCGTTTTGGATGGGTTCATCATCCACCAGGAACATATAACGGTTGCTTTGTGTAGCCATAGCTGTTAGGTTCTAATTTCGTAGAAAAATAGAAAAAAATATTTAGAAATCATAAATAGATGATTTTTCATGTGTTTTGCGACAAGATTATAGGCATCAGCCATTTTTTTAAGCTATACTATAGGCACTCTTAATTCCTCAAAAGCTTTGTTGCACACTTGTATCAGGTTGGCAACAAATTCGGGCATGCGGTGATGGTGTGCCGGTTCGCCTGCTGTTTGCTCTATGATAAATATTTTGCTGACCTCTTCCTTTACACCCATGTACGATAGTTGTGGTTTCAAAGAGTGTGCGGCAATTTTTATAGAGGGGTAGTCGTTATTTTTCAATGCCTGTTCGATATTGGTAAGCAAGCGTGGGCCATTTTCCAGGAACATACTAATGTATTTGTTCATTTTTTCGCTATTACCCTTAGTAAATTGCTTTAGAAACTGCATATCTGTAACCTTATCGGGCAGTTGCAGAGGTTTGGGCTGGTTTACTGTTTCTTTTTTTTGCACTGTAGCCTGTGGCTGAATACCGTGCAATACGTTGGTCATCTTCAATAGCAATTCGGTAGTATTGAAAGGTTTGGAGACATAAGCATCCATACCTGCGTCCAGGTATCTTTGCACATCTTCCTGAAACACGTTTGCCGTCATGGCTATTATTTTTACTTTGCCCTCGGGGGCAGGCAGGCTACGTATGGTTGTTGTAGCTGTCAGGCCATCCATTACCGGCATTTGAATGTCCATGAGTACTATATCATAGTGTTGCGATTGTACATGCTTTACAGCTTCCGCGCCATTTACTGCTATGCCGATACTGATACCTGGTATAGCCTCTTTCAACGTGTCTTCTGCTACCATACGGTTGAATTCATTGTCTTCAACCAATAACAATTTTACGTTTTTTAGTTTGTTTACTTCAGCCGGATTTATTACCGTATCTGTATTCTGCTTTTCTTCCACGGTCGATTTACTAAATGGTATCACTACACTGAAAGTAGTGCCTCTGCCAGGTTCGCTTTTAACAGAAATATCGCCCTGCATTAAGGTAACCAGTTGTTTCGATATGGTGAGGCCAAGGCCCGTACCACCAAACTTCCGGGTAATATCGGTGCCTGCCTGGGTAAAGCTTTCAAATATCTTATCTACATATTCCGGGTCTATACCAATGCCTGTATCAACTACGTTGAACTGTACCCATATTTTATCATTGTCTGTTTTATATAAAACAGCATTTACATCAA
>CBFGNI010000207.1:0-5166 GCA_965650105.1 uncultured bacterium
AAACTGGTAAAGGAATCACTGCCGCAATATATATCTGTTATATTCGATTCGAGCCTGTCGAGAATAGATTGGGTGTTACTAGGTATTTTAGGCACTTCGGCCATGACGGCCGAATATTCATTTGCATACAGGGCATTTGAATTGGCCCGGTTGCCTATAACTGTGATAGCACCTATATTGCTGGCCAAATTTGCCAGGCTATTATCTGCTGAAATGAAAATGGATGATGATAAAAAAGACCTTGTGAAGAATATTTTTCACATCGAAATATTCATTGCAGTACTTATTCCTCTCGTGCTAAATATCTTGTGGGCTCCTGTACTCGATACTGTTTTTAAAGGTAAGTATGGAAGCAATAATGCACTTGAATTTTTTCTGTTATCCTTAAACATCCCATTTCTATTTACAATTAACCTGATATGGACAATTTGCTTTACCGGGAAACTGTATCGTAAAATTGCCAATATAACTATTGCCACTGCAGTAGGCAATTTGATATTGAATATCGTATTAATACCCTTGTTTAGCGGTACTGGGGCAGCTATAGCATTTTTAGCTACCACTGTTTTGCAGTTAATAGCTTATTCAATCTTGCTGAAAAAGGCTGCAGTATCCATCAGAGTAATTGATATTATGCTGTATTTTTTATTGGCATCAATTGCATATTGGGTATCAACTTATCTTTTGAATAATATAGTACTACAAATATTTACAGGGGTCATAGTATATATATTACTCTGTATTGTATTCAAGCTTATTAATAAAACACATTTACAAACCCTGCAACTTTTCCTAAAGAGATGAACATACTTTATTTATGCGATGAATATCCTCCCGGCAAACATGGTGGTATAGGTTCAGTGGTACAAACACTGGGCAGGGAAATGGTAAAGCAAGGACATAATGTAGTTGTTGCAGGCATATATTATTGGGGTTATGGTGGTGAAGATCATTTTGAAGATAATGGCGTGGAAGTATATCGTTTCAGATATACGTTATCTTCAAAATGGTTTCATAATCATAATTCATTAAGAGTGCGGGGTAGTTATAAAGTATTACATAGGTTGGGCTTGCTGCAATGGGATATAAAAAGAAGTTTAGATAAATACAGGAAGTTCCTGGAGCAACTAATAGTTAAGTACGGAATTGATATAGTTGAAATGCCGGACTACTGTGATTATATGAGATTTTGTAAGGAGCCAGTACATTTCCCTAAACTTTCAGTGCCTGTTGTAGTAAAGCTGCATGGTAATATGACCTATTTTGCGCGCGAGGCAGGTATGAAAGAGCCGTTGCAGGTACATGTTATGGAGCAGGAAATATTTACCGAAGCAAGTGGAATTACTAGTGTAAGTAAATATACAGCTGACAAGACAAAAGCGTACTTCAAAATACATAAAGAGATCAAAGTAGTATATAATGGTATTGATACTCCTGTAAAAATACCGGAAGTAAATAAAATTCCCGGTCGGGTTATGTTTTCCGGTACACTTGTAGAAAAGAAAGGTATATGCCAGCTAATGAAAGCATGGAATATTGTATCTAAAAAGATTGATGCTCATCTTTATGTCTATGGTAAAGGTAATATAGAGAAAATAAAAAAACTATTAACACCACATGCTATAAACTCAGTAACGTTTATGGGTCATGCAGATAGATATAAATTGTTTCATGACATATCAAAGTCAAATGTTTGCGTTTTCCCATCGTATGCCGAAGCCTTTTCATTAGCGCCATTGGAAGCGATGGCTTATGGTGTATCTGTAATATATACAAAAAGGACATCGGGGCCCGAGCTCATTACAGACGGTAAAAATGGGTTGCTGATAGAGCCCGATAGTGTGGAGGAAATTGCTGAGAAAATTTGTTATATGTTGTTAAATGACAATGTGCGTTTACAATTAGCAGCACAGGGGCAGATAACAGTTCGGGAAAAATTCGACATTAGAATAATAGCTAAACAAAATATCTCTTTTTATCAAGCAGTGATAAACCAGCAAAATGCCTAACTCAGAAAAGTCATTTTATAAAAATATTGATTGGGCACTTCTTGCGTTTTTATGTGCTGCTACTTATGTTAAAATATATGTAAAGGTAGCAGCAATATTTATATATTTTTTAATTTTAATATTTAAAAACTATCAGTTTAAGAAGCCTGTGTCGCTTACATGGTTCTATTTTCTCATAGCTTTTTCCGGTACTGTTTCGTCGCTTGTTCAGCATTCTTTCAAAACTTCAGAATATTTTACAGGTTATTTTTTGGGTGTAAGTATATGGATATGCGGTGGATTGATATCCTATCTCATTTTCGTTACCGTAAGAAATATTGATACTACTCGCGTTGCAAATACTATCAAAGCTTTTTTTGCAATAAATATATTCATAAGCATTGTGGCGTTGATACAACTAATGTTCCGTTCTCACCATATAATACCCTATTGGTATTGGGAGGCGAGCGAATATTTTGGCGCCTCAACAGGTGATCATATCAAAGGGATATTTAGTAGTAATTCGGTAACCAATGCTATGGCCAGTACATTGGGCGTCATCTATTTTTTATACAATAAGGATTTTAAATTTTCACTAGCATGCTTGTTTACCTGTTTACTATGTACTAGTAACTTTACGCTTCTATCATTGGCAGGTATGTTGGTCTTGCTGCATATTTCCGTAAAAGATAAAGCGGTAAGGCGTAATGTTCGTGTATCCCTATTATTCGTATTGGTGCTTTATCCTATACTATCACCGCTTAATCTGAAGTATATAAATACCACGTATTCAATGGGTAATAACCAGTCTTTATCGGTAAGCCTTAGAAAACTGGACTCAAATAAGCTTAAAGAGCAAATTGTTGTTGGGGGGCAGAATGCTTTAGAACAATCACTGAGAAGCTATCTAATAACCGCTGGTAAAGAAAGCTATTATAAACTAAATACTAATGATACTTTATTTATAGACTATGCAGATAATATAAAATATGTACAATTCTATAAGAAAGCCTCAGCTGGCGAGGGCGCAAATGTTATACTGAAACAAGACTTTTTGCAAAGCTTAATAGAACAGTGGTATGGGCGCAAATACGAACAGACACCATTAAGTACGTATTACCGGCCTATAAAGCTTTATTCATTTACTCAAACATTAGTTTATCTAAAGGGTAGCATTACCGATTTTATATTCGGGGCAGGTATTGGTAATTTTTCATCTAAACTCGCTATTAAAATGACGGGCTTAAATATGCAGGGCAGCTACCCGATAAAAGACATATATATAAGCCCGGTTTTTGTGCATTATCATTTGTACACGCTTCTATATGTGTTAGCATTACCTGTGTCTGAACATTCTACAATCAATATGCCTAATAGCGTTTACAACCAGGTAAGCGGGGAATATGGCATGCTTGGTGTATTATTATTTCTATGCTGCTATGTAGGGTTTGCTGTCAAAAAATGGAAAAAAATAGGGTATAGCAGGTATGTTTTATTGATAGTTCTGGCTTTTTTCGGTTTTGAATATTGGTTCGAAATGTTATCCCTAACAGTTGTTTTTGAACTGTTGTTATTTAAAGATGTTTATAAGCCGGAGTTAGATGCCTGATACTAAACCATATATTACCGTGCTAATGCCTGCATACAATGCAGGCCCGTATATTGATGAAGCTATTGAAAGTATTCTAAATCAAACTTATACCGATTTTGAATTTCTGATAATAAACGATGGGTCTAAAGATGAAACGCTTTCTGTAATAAAAAGATATAATGACCCGCGTATAGTCCTGGTCGATCAACCTAATAAAGGTTTAATTACTTCATTGAACGAAGGAATAACGATGAGCAAAGGAATCCTGATAGCCCGTATGGATGCCGATGACGTTTGCCTGCCAGATAGGTTGCAGCTACAGGTTGATTTTTTGGAGAATAACTCCGAATGCATTATGGTTGGCGGTGAAGCTAATGTGATGGATAAGGATGGGAATTTTTTAATGCACCTTGTGCCCCCCGGTCATACTTATGAAGAAATAAAAGCAGCAGTTGATTACAAATGTCCCTTTATACACCCGTGTGTTACATTTTATAAGCAAGCGGCATTGCAGGCTGGCTTGTATCCTAAAAATGCCTGGACATTTGAAGATCATTTGTTTTGGAAAAAGCTGATAGAGATAGGCGTGGTATGCAATACCCACGATATAGTTTTAAATGTGCGTTTCAATCCCGAATCGGTTACCATCGATGAAAAATGGAGGGGCAAGCACTTTACGGAAATCAGGCAGAGATCGATACACAATGGATTTGTTACCGATGATGATGCTATGGAACTGAGAGCGATTATTTCGGGACAAAACCTGGAACATTACAAACAGGCTTCATACTATTCAATGATTGCTAAGAAATACCTTTGGAATAATCCTGATGCGGCCCAGGCGCGAATAAACCTCAGGAAAGCAATTCATTATTTCCCTAAGAATCCTAACTCTTACGTATTATATCTTTTTTCTTTTTTGCCCGCAGCCGTGCGCACGAATTTTTATAAGCTATTTAAAAAGAAGCCTAAATGAGAATAGCTTACATATCTCGCTCTACACTCTACACCTCCGCCGGCGGCGATACTACCCAGCTTGAGGAAACGGCAGCCAACCTGCGCTTAATGGGAGTGGAAGTGGATATTTACCTTTCTCACGAAAAGATCGATTATAGTAAGTATGACTTGCTTCATTTCTTCAATATCATTCGCCCGGCAGATATATTAAAGCATGCAAGGCTATCGCATAAGCCATATTTGATATCGACCATATTTGTAGAATATGAGTCGGTAAAAGACAAGGAGAAAGGCTTTAAAAGTATTTTAGGTAAAATATTTTCTGATGAACGGTTGGAATATATCAAGGCCATAGCGAGAGCAATAAAGAACGGAGAGAAGATAGTTAGTAAAGAGTATTTATGGTTAGGCCATAGGGCGGCCATATTAAAAGCTGCGCGTAACGCAGCTATGCTATTACCTAATTCGGAAAGTGAATACAGAAGGCTAACGACTAAATATCCAATACAGACTGCATACAGAGTTGTGCCTAATGGTATCAACCTTGAAATGACCGGTCGGCAATATCCCATCAGTGAAAAATATAAAGATGCAGTATTATGTATGGGGCGTATTGAAACAAGAAAAAAT
>CBFGNI010000208.1:0-5050 GCA_965650105.1 uncultured bacterium
GTGTATCTAATATGGTATTTAGGTGAGCCGTTGTGCCGCCAGTTGTGCCAAAGCCTATATTATAGGCTTCAGCAAGGATGCATTTTTTACCTTCAGATTGTAATAATAAGGCTGTTGTGAGCCCGGTGATGCCACCGCCCACAATAAGTATGTCGTAAGGTTCGTCTTTATTCCAGCTATTTGTTGGCTTAAAGTCTTCAACGGTATCTTGCCAAATACTGATTAAATTACCATCTCTTTTCATAGATATTATGATTGTACTGATGAATTTAGTACAAAACGCATTCCATGAAAGCTGAATAATTAATTACTGATATTACGAATTATCCTTTTCCTTCTCTATGCGGCCTCTGCGCAAGGGGTCTGCAGTGTACAAGGCATATTCTTTTCGCTGCTTCAAAAGATCGAGTGCCTGAAAGATAGCTTCCTGGAAAGAGCCTGTATCGGCAATATTTTTCCCCGCAATATCGAAGGCGGTTCCATGATCGGGTGATGTACGTATAGAAGGAAGCCCCGCAGTATAGTTTACGCCTTCACCATGAGCTATTGTTTTGAAAGGTATCAAGCCCTGATCATGGTACATCGCCAAAACTGCATCAAACTGTTTGTAACTGCTGCGTGCAAAAAAAGCATCGGCACTATATGGGCCAAATACAAGATTGCCTTGTTGCTGTTGTGCGTCGATTACGGGTTTTATTATATTTTGCTCTTCATCGCCTATCTGGCCTCCATCGCCCGCATGTGGGTTCAGGCCCATTACGGCAATTTTAGGCTTCATAATACCAAAGTCTTTTACAAGGCTATCTTTTAAAAGGTTCAGTTTAGATAGGAGCAATTCTTTTGTAATGGTATTTGCAATTTTGTTTACCGGTATGTGCTCTGTTACTAATGCCACACGCAATTCATTGCTGTAAAGCAGCATCAACACATCTTTTACACCAAATTTGTCTTTAAGAAATGGAGTGTGGCCCGTATATGGAAAATCGGGCAGTTGTGTATTGCTTTTGTGTATAGGGGCAGTAACTATCGCATCCAATTCATTGTCTTTTAAGCATTGCGCAGCAACCATTAAAGATCTTACAGCATATTTTCCGCCACTTTCCGTTAATGCACCGGGCTGTATAGGTACTTCCTCATCCCAGCAATTGAAAATATTGACCTGTTTGGGGTTTAGTTTAGAAAGGTCTTTAGTGTTGGTAAAGTTGAAAGGGTATTCAGTTAATATTCGCCTGTAAAAATTGATGACTTTACTAGATGAAAAAACAACAGGTGTGCATAAGTCCAGCAGGCGGTTGTCTGAAAAGGTTTTTATAATAAGTTCAGGACCTATACCATTCAAATCGCCTGTTGTAATACCAATAACCGGTTTTTCATTCTGTACTTGCATAGTGCAATGGTAATAATTAATGATTAAACTTTGCTATAATTCATCAGGAAATCCAGTACCATACGCATTCCATAGCCCGTTCCACCAGCCGGCATGTAGTTGCGTTTAGTAACTGAAAAAGATACACCGGCTATGTCAAAATGCATCCAGGGATAGCTTGTAAAATATTCAAGGAATTTGCCTGCCGTGATAGCCCCACCAGTTGGCCCACCCACATTTTTCAGGTCGGCAATGTCTGATTTTATCATATCTCCATATTCGTCCCAAAGAGGGTATTCAACCAGCCGCTCATATTGCCTGTTGCCACTATTGTTTAGTGCTGTTTTCACATTTTCATCAGCAGTGCCCATACAAACAATACCATGTTCACCCACCGCCGCTGAAGCTGCGCCTGTAAGGGTAGCAAAATCCATTACCAGTTCAGGTTTGTACCTTTTTGCCCAATGCAGTGCATCGGCTAACAGTAGCCTGCCCTCGGCGTCAGTATTCAAAACTTCAACGGTATTGCCGCTATACATAGTTATCACATCTCCGGGCACGTATGCGTTTTCTCCGGGTCTGTTATCAGTTGCGGGAACCAATGCAATGATATGCAGCGGTAATTGCATTTTAGTGATTGCGTACATTGCGCCACTGACCAACGCCGCGCCACTCATGTCACTCTTCATGCGGTCCATAGATGCTGCTGTTGGTTTTAAGCTTAAGCCTCCCGTATCGTACACTACACCCTTCCCTACCAGTACAATGGGCTTTTTATTGATGGCTTTTTTGGGTAGGTATTCCATTACTGTAAACGTAGGCGGTTGCTGGCTACCCCGATTAACCGCCAGTATACCACCCATTTTTTCTTTTTCCAGTTGTGCTTTTTGAAGTGTAGTTACTTTAAAACCTGCTTCTTTACCCAGTAATGTTATTTCTTTAGCAAGCTGTGTAGCAGAAAGATAATTCAGGGGCTCGTTTACAAGATCTCTTGCTTTATAAATAGCGGCAATTGTTGTGTTCAGCTCGTTTAACTGCTTGATAGTAATGGATTGGTTTCGAAAAGCTATTGTTTTCAGGCTATAAGCGATCTTGTCTTTATCGCTGCGGTACTTAGTAAATTGATAGTTTGCTAAAGCGATGCCTTCGGCTAAGTGGTAAGCTGCAGCTGATATGTTTGATGAATTTGCTAGAGTAACGGCTGCTATTTTACCCTTATTAAGCAATGCCTGCAATTCTGCGCCTGCTTTTCTGCAAGCTTCAGAGGTCTGCCAATCAGTTTTTTTATTTTTTAAATGATATACGTATATATGCCGTATATATTGATTAATTGGGGTGATAGCCTGCTCTCTTGCTATAGCATCTGCTATAAATTTTTGCTCATCTTTGTTTAACTCCGGTATCTGTTTTAATGCAGTGGCGTCGTTAACTATAAAAATTAAATGTTCCTTTTTAGATTGGCCGGCTATTTTAAACTCCATCAGAAAATATTTATAATTCAACCTCAAAGTTAAAAGCCTGCGCGATAGTTTATCTACTTACGGTTAACTTTGATCCATCATAAGTATATAAAATCTATAATAACTACTATTGGCACAACAGTACACACTTAAAAAAAGCCTTGGTCAGCACTTTTTACATGATGAAAATATCTGTAAGAAAATCGTAGCTCAGGTTGATAGGAAGGAAGGCTTACAATTGCTGGAAGTTGGGCCCGGTGGTGGCGCCATAACTAAATACCTCATTCAGTGGGAGGGCGTGCATTATAAAGCAATAGAAGTGGATGAAGAAAAAGTTCAGTACCTAAAGCGCACATATCCTATACTGGAGGACAAGATAATACTTCAGGATATTTTACAGGCTGATGCGCCATTTCAGGGGCAGTTTACAGTAATAGGTAATTTCCCGTACAATATATCTTCACCAATACTGTTCAAAATATTGGAATGGGAGCCTTTTGTGGATGAGGCTATCGGTATGTTTCAAAAGGAAGTAGCACAAAGAGTAGCGTCGCCATCGGGTTCAAAGCTATATGGCATATTAAGTGTTTTAATGCAAGCTTTTTTTAAGGTAGAGTACTTGTTTGATGTGCATGAGAACTGTTTTACCCCACCCCCTAAAGTAAAAAGTGGCGTATTAAAACTAACCAATTTAGGCAACCCCTACGGGATTGAAAATAAGAGAAGATTTATATTGCTTGTTAAGACCGCATTCAACCAAAGACGTAAAACATTGCGTAATGCGCTTAAGAGTATATTACCTCCGGAAGCATTGACCGATGTAATAATGAGTAAAAGAGCAGAGCAGCTTAATGTATCTGATTTTGTGGAACTTCATAAAAAGTATCAATGAGGAAAGTATTGATCGCTGCGCCTGTACATAGTGTGTTGTTGAATGGCCTTACTGATAAAGGATATGAGTGTATAGTGATGGAGAAAATTCAACAGGATGAAGCATATAGCATAATACATGATTACGTTGGTATCATTACTTCTACGAGGTTGCAAATAGATAAGCGAATGATTGATAATGCTGCTAAACTTGAGTGGATAGGCAGAATGGGGTCGGGCATGGAAGTGATAGACGTACCTTATGCAGAGTTGAAAGGTATAAAATGCTATAGTAGCCCTGAAGGTAACGCGAACGCAGTGGCTGAACATGCGCTAGGTATGCTGTTAGCGTTGAATAAAAGGATATTGGTAAGTGCAAATGAAGTAAAAGAAGGAAAATGGCTGCGCGACGAAAACAGGGGTATTGAACTAGAGGGGAAAACCATTGGTATTATTGGCTTTGGCCATACGGGGCGCGCTTTTGCTAAAAAACTTTCAGTATTTGATATGAATATTTTAGCATTTGATAAATATGCTATTAATGATATTCCTAATTATGTAGACGCAGTATCTTCTCTTGAGCCTATATTTGAAACGGCTGATATAATAAGTTTTCATGTGCCTTTGCATAGCGACACACTTTATTATTTTAATGAACAGTTTTTACAACGGTTAAGAAAATCGGTTATAATCATCAATACTTCGCGCGGTATGGTGGTAGATACAGCGGTATTGTACGAAGGGCTTATATCTAAAGCTATAAAAGGGGCGTGTCTTGATGTAATGGAGCAAGAGCCATTAGCAAAGATGCATGATAACTTGAAAAGGATATTAGATAAAATTCTATTACTTCCTCAGGTTATAGTAACCCCTCATATTGCAGGCTACAGTTTCGAGGCTCTTTTTAAAATGAGCAGTGTATTATTAAGCAAAATTGTCATGGCATGGTAACAATGGTACTTAATTAGACATAATATACGTAAAAGAAACAATTATCTGACAAAAAAAATTGGTAAACGCTCTACTTTTAACAGAAGTTTCTATCTTTACCGTTCATTTGGTTAATAAATATTTAATGCAGGATATGACACGTACACTACGTTATTTATTGGTTTTGCTCTTTGTAAGCGTTGCTGGTCAAGCATTTGCGCAAAGCGGGGCAATCTCAGGTACAGTCCTTGATGAAAATGGCGATGCCTTATTTGGCGCTATTATTAAAGTGACTGAGGGGGGGCTTGTTAAAGGCGGTACCCAAGCAGACGATGACGGTAACTACACTGTAAAGCCCTTACCTCCAGGCAGGTATGATGTGGAGATATCTTCACCTACGTTTGCTAGTAGCCTAACAAAAGGC
>CBFGNI010000209.1:0-5032 GCA_965650105.1 uncultured bacterium
CTTGGCACAGTTTTACAATACAATAATAGCCTCCGGCGACAAGTTTACGCACAAATACAATATTTTTACGTATATTTGTCTTTAATTAAACCGGGGCCATACATACTATGATAATACAACTTAATACAGACCACAACATCAACGGCAGCGAAAAACTGAACGAAAATTTTAGCTCAACTATATCAGCCGAACTGGAACGTTATAGCGAGCACATAAGCCGTGTAGAAATATTCCTGGCCGATGAAAATGCGGCTAAACAAGGCATTAACGACAAACGTTGCACATTGGAAGCACGTGTAAATGGCAGGGAACCCATTGCGGTAACCGCGCATGGCGATACGTTGGATATGGCCTTCAATACGGCTATCGATAAGTTGCATTCATCGCTCACTACCCTGTTCGATCGCATGCACGACCACCACAATAACTAGGTTACTAACCCATCGGTATATATGATAACATTGCCCCAGCAAGGCAATGTTATTTACTTTAAGATATGTTGTTCAATTTTGATGAGTATGAGAAAATCAGTCATGCGGCAATGTTCCCCAAAAACCAATACAGTCAGCCTGTCCGAAGGAAACTGTCGCACCGGAAATTTTTTATTTTTTTTGTTTTTCAACAAAATTGAACAACACATAAAAATAACACCCATACAAAACGCATAAAAAAACCGGGTCGAATGAATATCCAACCCGGTTTGTATAAAAGTAGTTCTTAATTTATTCCGTCGGTCTCTACGCCTTTGGCTATCTTCTTAACCAGGCCTTGCAGTACGGCACCCGGCCCTACCTCGGTAAAGCGTGTGGCGCCATTCTCCACCATCTTATTGATGGTCTGCGTCCACCTTACAGGCGATGTCAGTTGGTTAATGAGGTTCTGCTTTATTTGCTCGGGGTTGATGTACGGATGGGCATCCACGTTCTGGTAAACGGGGCAGGTTGGGTTACCGAAATGAGTGCTGTTGATAGCATCCTGCAATTGCTCTTTGGCAGGCTCCATCAGCGGCGAGTGGAACGCACCACCTACAGGTAGCACCAATGCGCGCTTGGCACCTGCGGCCTTCAGCTTCTCGCAGGCCTGTTGTACGCCTTCAATACTACCGCTTATCACCAGCTGGCCCGGCGAGTTGTAGTTAGCCGCCACCACTACCTGGTGTTCAAACTCGGCGCATACATCCTCAACCACCTTGTCTTCAAGGCCCAGGATAGCTGCCATAGTCGATGGGTTGATCTCGCAGGCGCGTTGCATGGCATCGGCACGCTTAGCTACCAGCCTCAGGCCATCCTGGAAGCTAAGTACCTTGTTGGCAACCAGTGCCGAGAACTCACCCAGGGAGTGGCCGGCAACCATATCGGGCAGCAGGTTAGGCGTGGTCTCGAACAGTATCACCGAGTGAAGAAACACTGCAGGCTGTGTTACCTTGGTTTGCTTCAGGTCTTCATCGCTACCGTTGAACATTACATCGGTAATACGGAACTCAAGTATCTCATTGGCCTGTTCAAAGTACTCGCGGGCTACAGAGTTGGTCTCGTACAGTTCTTTACCCATACCCGAGAACTGTGCACCCTGCCCCGGAAATATAAATGCGTGCTTCATGTAGTATGTTTTACGGGGGCTAAATAACAGCATTTCGGGCAAAACGCCAATAAACAATATGGCATGGTATTATAACCCTATAGAATGTTTCTGGAAGCAAATATTACAGACCTTCTTAATTTTGACACTATGAACTGGATAGAACTTACTAGCGAAGAGCAATTGGAAACCATAAAACAAGAGAGTAAAGAACAGCCTGTAGTTATTTTTAAACACAGCACCCGCTGCTCCATCAGCGATATGGCTAAAGGCCGCCTGGAGCGCAGCAAAGTGGAAAGCGATATGAAGTTTTACTACCTCGACCTGATAAGGTACAGGCCTGTATCTAATAAAATAGCAGAGGTTTTTCATATACATCATGAATCGCCACAAATATTAATAATTAAAGATGGTGAATGCCGGTACAGCGAAAGCCACAACGGTATTAGTATGGATGATGTAGTAGAGCAGGCAAAAAATGTTTAAGCAGAAGAAATGTATTTTAGCCGCATGAAACAAATATTATTCGCATTATCGCTTGTAGCGATCGCATCGTGCAATGCGCAAAGCATCAAAGTGCTGAAGAATACGGAAACAGCTGCTGCAGAATGTAAAGATTGCCTGCAGGTACGTATTCAGAATACTGGTGTTGACAATATCAGCAAGGTGGAAGTGACCAACGATAAAGGTGAGACCTTTTCTTTCGATGGCGTGAAAGCAGGCCAAACAGGCACCTATCGAAATATTACCCAGCTATGCCAGTGCGGCTACGATGTAAATATAACCTATCAACGATCTGATGCGAATAAAACTACATTAACGCGCCAATGCCGCAACATAGTTAAGTGTACCGACTACTACAAAGGGAAACTAACCATCGGCATCAAAACTGCAAAGCTACCTGAAGACCTCACACAAGCCAATGTTCGCCGTACCGATGTTGATCTTAACTTCATTAAGGACTAAGCTATATCTTCTTCCCCTTCCAGCGCCCGCTCTTCAGGTAGGCTATACTCACCAGGAAGAGGGTTGACCAATACACGAACTCGGAGCCCCAGGCCCAATGCAAGGGCATACGCTTCACCTCTATCACTATGTAGCAGTAGGTAAGGTAACTGGCCACACATAGCACCTCAATAGTCAGGTTGATGAGGGTATTACCTGTACCTACTACTCCGTTGAACAGAACTGTAGACAGCGACATGATAAGCATAGCAGTAGTGATGACCCGCAGGCTGGGTTTAGCAAAGGCCACAAGCGATGGGTCATCCCGGTATAGCGACAGGAAGGTATCGGAGAACACAAGCAGCAGAATGCATACACCAAGTGTAACCAGGAAGCTCAGCTTAGCTATCTTGGCAATGAGTGGCAATACCATGCGTTGCCGCCCCTGCCCTATAATGTTACTGACCATGGTATTGCAGGTAGATGCAAACGCCCAGGTACCTATACCCACTATACCAAACACGCTGCGCAGTATCTGCGATGCTGCCAGTTCGCGCTCGCCAAGGTGCTCAACAAAGATGAAGAACACCTGCCAGCCACCTATACTGAAGAGGTACTGCACTATGAGGGGGGCCGATACCTTCAATGAACGTTTCGACAATGCACTATCAAACCGCCAGAAAGCCATTACGGGGTATTGCCTGTGCAAGCTTCGGAAGTAGAAGATACCATACATGGTGAGGCAATAGGCTACCTCTGAAAGAATGGAGGCTACAGCGGCGCCTTCCAGCCCCATCTTCGGGAAACCACCTTTACCAAATATGAACAGGTAATCGAACAGGATGTTTGTGACAGTACTGACAACAGAGCCATATATCAGATACCTGGACTGGCTGACAGAGATATAGAAGGCGTTAACCAGTTGTGTAAGCATAAGGAAGGGCAAACCCCATACCCTTATATACAGGTAGTTGACACTAAGCAGTACGTTCTGGCTATTATGCAGGCTAAGGCTGAAGATGATAGGTGCCAGCCACAGTGAAAGCACCATCATACCCAAAGAGAACAGTAGTGAAAGCAGCACACCATTGGTGAATGTTTGCGCAAGGCCATCTTTATTGCCCTCACCTGAGCGCCTGGCCATTTGGACTTGTATCCCATTAGCCAGTCCATAGCCTATCATAGAAAGAGTAAGATAGAATATGCCACTAATACCATTTACACCTAGCTCCACCTCTCCTAACCTGCCCAGGAAAGCAGTGTTAGTAAGGAAGCTGATTTGCGGTATAAGCAAGGAAAGCGAAATTGGTGCCGCCAACCTGAATATATCTTTATTTGTAACTGAAACCCTCAATGATATACTTTACTTAAAAACGTTATACTACAAACCAAATAAGCTATTACACAGGCTTATGGCCCAAAGTGTCGCAAATTTATTCTATAATTGTGTGTTGTATGTCAGAGATATTAAAAACAAGTACAAATAAACAGCAGTATGCCTCGCCCGATACCGGCAACCTGATGACAGCGGTAAAAAAAGTACTGGTTACTATATGCCCGCGCAGCCTGGCAATATCGGGTATTGGGGATAATGGTGCAATACTGGCGGTAAGGTATAGCGACTATAACAATGTACCTACAGACTGGATAATTGATTTTTTCGAGCACCAGTTTTTAAATGAGCCTTTACTGACTGATGCCAACAAAGTAGTAGCTGCATTTATAGGTACGGAAAAGAATATTGTAGTGCCATCTTCGCTTTATAATGCTGAAACAGCTGAAGCATGGCTCAAAAAAGTGCATCTTGTAGAAAATGACGATGTAGTAACAGCGCACCCGCTTGGAAATGATAAGGCCCAATATGTATATGCATGGCCGCTGATGATAAAAGACTTACTAAAACGATATTTCCCGAAGGCGAAAACTTACCCGTTGGCGGCATACCAGTTTACAAAAAAACAAAGCAGCCATCCAATTGTAGAATGTTGCATCAGTACGCAAGAGGCTTTCATAACTATACGTAACGTACAGGGGCAACTTATATGGCATGAGGTATCGAGATATGGCCTTGCTGAAGATATGGCCTACCGCATACTTGCAGCGTGCCAACAACACAATATAGCCAACTATACTTTACGCTGCACCACACTAAGCTCGGAGCTGGTTATTGTATTACACAAGCTATCGCAATATTTTGAAAATATGCAGGTTGGCGATAGCCAGTCTTACATGAATGCGAGCGGGTGGGAAGCCCCTATATACTTGTCGAAACAACTTTACCAATGCGTATAATTGGCGGAGAATTCAGCGGAAGAAGATTTAGCCCACCTACCAGCACCCCTGCCCGGCCTACTACCGATGTAGCCAAGGAGGGCCTGTTCAATATACTGGAGAATATGATAGATATTGAAGGCATAAAAACCTGCGATATTTTTGGTGGAACAGGCAGCATCAGCTATGAATTGGCATCGCGGGGAGCTTCAGAACTGGTACTTATAGAGCGTGATGC
>CBFGNI010000210.1:0-4993 GCA_965650105.1 uncultured bacterium
CGTTTAGTGGTGTTCGTTTAGGGCTCACATCCAGCTTCTAGCAATCAATACACATAAAGGCTTAACTTGCAACGGCTCCTTTTCAAGGGGCCGTTGCTTCATTTGCTAAGAGCCGCCGTATATGATTAAGACTGACTTCCTTGTTATAGGTTCGGGTATTGCAGGTTTAACCTTCGCTGTTAAGACCGCACGCCGCTTCCCCGATAAGACCATCACCATACTTACCAAAGCTAATACCGACGAGACCAACACCAAGTACGCACAGGGTGGTATAGCCGTAGTGAACGACCCTGAGAACGATAGCTTCGCCAAGCATATAGAAGACACTTTGATAGCAGGCGATGGCTTATGCAATCCGGCTGTGGTTGAAGCGGTGATCAAAGAAGGGCCGCAACGTGTAAACGAGATCATAGAATGGGGGGCCCGGTTTGATAAGGATTCGGAAGGCGGCTATATGCGTGGTAAGGAAGGCGGCCACTCCGAGTTTAGGATACTGCACCACAAGGACATTACCGGCTACGAGATAGAAAGAGCTTTGGTAGCAGAAGCCCAACGCTACAGCAACATACAGATACACAACCATTGGTTCGTGGTTGATATCATTACACAGCACCATTTAGGCCACCTCTTTACCAAATCGACACCCGATATAGAATGCTATGGTGTGTACGCGCTGAACCTAACCAACAACCATATAGAGAAGATACTGGCCAGCGTTACTTTGATGGCATCGGGTGGTGCGGGGCAGGTGTACCGTACCACTACCAATCCACGCATAGCTACCGGCGATGGTGTGGCCATGGCCTACCGCGCCAAGGCACGTATAGAGAACATGGAGTTCATCCAGTTTCACCCAACGGCACTATACGAAGCAGGCGTGTCTCCATCGTTCCTGATAACAGAAGCGGTGCGTGGCGATGGCGCCATCTTGCGCAACAAGGAAGGTGAAGCTTTCATGCCGCGTTATGATGCCCGTGCTGACCTTGCCCCCCGCGATATAGTTGCCCGCGCTATTGATAACGAGATGAAACGCACGGGTACCGAGCATGTGTACCTCGATTGCCGTGCTATGAACCAGGATAAGTTCAAAGAACACTTCCCTAATATATATGCCAGGTGCCTGTCGATAGGCATTGATGTCTTTAGCCAAATGATACCTGTAGCACCTGCAGCACATTACAGCTGTGGTGGTGTGAAGGTAGACATGCAGGGCTGTACTTCGGTACGCTACCTGTATGCCTGTGGCGAGTGTGCCAGTACGGGATTGCATGGTGCCAACCGTCTGGCATCTAACTCGCTGCTGGAGGCCCTTGTATTTGCCCACCGCTGTTCGGAAGACGCTGCGGGTAAGGTAGATATGAACCCGATCAAAGAGCAGATACCCGATTGGAATACCGCTGGCACTACCGAACCCAGGGAGATGATCCTGATAACGCAGAGCCTTAAAGAGCTGCAACAGGTAATGAGCGACTATGTAGGTATCGTTCGTAACGATGTACGCCTTGAACGCGCTATGAACCGCCTTGACCTGCTGCACAGGGAGACAGAGGAGCTGTATAAGACTACTACGGTATCGCCACAGCTATGTGAGTTGCGCAACCTGATCACCGCTGCCTTCCTGGTGGTGAAGAGTGCCCAGTTCAGGAAGGAGAGCCGGGGCCTTCATTACAACACCGACTATCCTAACAAAAGCGAACTACTACAAAACATAGTGCTTTAAATACACTATACTGTCTTCATCAGCCTTGGCGCATCGTCTTTACGTTCGCCAATTTGCTGGCGCCACATAGCGTAGTACAAACCTTTCTCTTCAAGCAGCGACTGGTGCGTACCTGTTTCGATGATGCGACCTTTCTCCAGTACAAATATGCGGTCGGCATGCAGGATAGTGGACAACCTGTGCGCGATCATAACCGTGATGTGCTGGCGCTGGTTGGTGATATTGCGAATAGTGTATGATATCTCTTCTTCGGTCAGTGAATCGAGCGCAGAAGTAGCTTCATCAAATATCATCAACCTAGGGTGGCGCAGTAACGCGCGCGCTATTGATAAACGCTGGCGTTCACCGCCCGATAATTTCAAGCCACCTTCACCTATCATCGTATCAATACCATTTTCGGCACGCGACAGTAAGTTTTGGCAAGCTGCTTTCTGCAATACCTCATTCACTTCATCATCGGTAGCGCCGGGGTTTACGAACAGCAGGTTTTCTTTGATGGTGCCCGAGAACAATTGGGTATCCTGCGTTACAAAACCTATCTGGTGGCGCAATTCATCGAAATCGATATTGGCCTCGTCGTGATTGTTGTATAAAATATGTCCTTTATCAGGATGATATAAACCTACCAATAGTTTTACCATGGTAGTTTTACCTGAGCCTGAAGGGCCAACAAATGCTATAGTCTCGCCCAGATTTACTTCGAAAGATATTTCTTCTAACGCAGGGCGTGTGGCGCTGCCATGCTGAAATGTTACATTATCAAAGCGCAATTGTTCGATAGCGTTTATCTGCTGTGGATTTGCAGGTTTGCTTTCCACCGGTTTTTCAAACAGCGTTTGCAAGTTGGTAAGCGATGCTTCAGCCTCGCGGTAAGCAATGATGATATTACCTATTTCCTGCAGGGGGCCGAATATGAAGAACGAATAGAACTGCATGGTGATCATCTGGCCCAA
This sequence comes from uncultured bacterium, assembly GCA_965650105.1. GTDB lineage: Bacteria > Bacteroidota > Bacteroidia > Chitinophagales > Chitinophagaceae > Polluticoccus. The sequence goes on from CBFGNI010000210.1 coordinate 2,674, forward strand.
AGTCAACTGGCCCTGGAAGATGAAATATAGCAATGCAAACATGATACACTGGCGCAGGAAGTTGACGAACGTGCCTTGTACAAATGCTATGGTACGTATGCTGCGTACTTTCTTCAGTTCAAGGTTCAGTATCTTAATAGTAGTATCATTCAGCCTGCGTATTTCCTGCTGTGTAAGGCCAAGGCTTTTAACCAGTTCAATATTTCTTAAAGACTCGGTAGTAGAGCCCGCTAAGGCGTTTGTCTCGCTTACAATACTTTTCTGAATGATCTTGATCTTCTTACTCAATATATTCATCAGGTAAGAGAGCAATAATGCACCACCCAGGTATATAACCACCAGCCATGAGTTGAGCGTAAGTGCATAAATAACCACGAATACGATACCTACTATGGTAGTGAACAAGACGTTCACGAAAGAGTTGATCAGCTTCTCGCTATCTAAACGCACCTTTTGCAGTACCGATAATGTTTCACCGCTGCGCTGGTCTTCAAAGTCTTTATAAGGCAGGCGTAACGCATGGCGCAGGCCATCGGTATAGATACTGGCGCCAAACTTCTGGATGATGACGTTCACCACATAATCCTGGAAGGCTTTTGCAATACGCGATATCATGGCGGTGCCTATCAGCATGCCCAGGCCCAGCATAATGCCTTTTATAAATTGGCTATGCGTCCACTGGGTAGGTTTACTGGCATAGGGATCGATAATGTAATGCCCCATGATATACGGATCGAGCAGGGAAAACACCTGGTTGATAGTGGCCAGCAAGAGCGCCAGCGCTATCATGGGTTTGTAACGGCTTAAGTATTGGTATAATAGTTTCATATCAGAGTCTGCAAAAGTAAAGGGTTTAGCAGGCTACCCGGTTAATAGCCACTTAAACATTATCTATAATTTATTGTTGTGTTTGCACAGTAAAGATATTTTAAATGATAATTGTTTATATCTGTTGTTCAATTTTGTTGAAAAAATAAAAAAATAAAAAAAATTGATGCGGCATTTAGATGCTGTGTTGCTTTATGGAAGCGGGTTTTTGTGGTGAAATGCAGCAAGTGCATTTTTTCTGTTTATAGCAAAATTGAACAACATATCTGTTTAATGTTACTTTCTTTTTGAGACAAAAAGAAAGTAACAAAGAAAAGGAGACTTCGATCCAATCGCTCCGCGGGATCGAAGCGGCTGTACGCTGCTGCGACACTTGTTGCCTTTTTATAACCTGCGGCGCTGTACTTGCTGCGCTGCGTAAGTTGCCGAAATAAGAAATGGGTGGTTAGAACAACCCACCACTCCAGTACTCTTCCATCAGGTTATCGAGCGCTATGGCTTTCAGGCGTTCGGTGGTTTTAGGGACTTGTTTTATTTTTTGTTTGCGCCCGTATTTCAGTACTTCGTTTTCGGTCTGCAGTTCGCCACGGATTATCTGCGCCAGTACTTTGCGCTTTTCTTCTTTATCGGCCAGTTGCCCCTGGTAAGCCTGCTTGTAGGTTTCAATGGCCTGCATACGTGCGGCCAGCATACCGGCGCGTATGCGCGTGGCAATTTCGGGGTTGGCCAGCAAGCGGTAGGCCGAGCTGGCTGCTGAATTGTAACTGCTGGCCGGGTAGGCTGCAAGATAGGCCTCCTGGCGCTTGCCATGGGCTATCATTTCGCTTATAAAGGTTTCGTGGGCATGGTTTATTTCTGCCATGATGATAGAGTTTTTATTATAGCAAAAATAGGTTAATAAGTTGATAAATTGACTAAAATTATTTATAAAAAAATGATGGCCATATCATAGCCATCATTTCTATAAGTGATCTGTAAATTTAATTTTGCTGGCCTTCGTTAAAGCTCATCATCCAGTTGATACCGAATTTATCGGTAAGCATACCGAAATAATCGCCCCAGAAAGTTTTTCCTAAAGGCATAGTAACCTGTCCACCTGCAGCAAGTGCGTTGAATAGTTTATCGGCTTCATCTTTGCTATCGGCATTTATAGAAATAGAGAAGTTATTGCCCTGAATGAAACTTGCAGCCCATTCGCCACCGGTATCGCTACCCATAAGCGAGGTTTCTTTACTGATGGGCAATGATACATGCATGATCTTATTTTTGTCGGCTTCGGGTACCGTTTGCGATGCATCTTCTGAAGGCGGCATATCGCCAAAGCGACCCATGTAAGTGAACTCGCCACCAAATACCGACTTATAGAAATTAAACGTCTCTTCGCAGTTGCCATTGAAGTTGAGATATATGTTTACAAAAGCCATAGTTATAAAAGTTAAGTTGCAGCAAATATAGAATATATGCGATGCTATTTGCCAGGCATAGAAAACGT
>CBFGNI010000211.1:0-4966 GCA_965650105.1 uncultured bacterium
GCGAATATAGGACGCAATCTTCGTTTCAGGAAAATAATGGCTGCTTTCCCTGATGGCGACCATGGCAAGGAAGCTATAACACACTATAAAGTACTGGAGCGCTTTAATTATGTGACCCTTGTAGAACTAAGGCTGGAAACAGGGCGCACTCACCAGATACGTGTACACATGAAGTACCTGGGGCATCCGCTTTTTAATGATGCTACCTATGGGGGCAATACAATTGTAAAAGGAACTGTTTTTGCCAAGTATAAACAGTTTGTTGAAAATTGTTTTAAGATATTGCCACGCCATGCTTTACATGCCAAAGAACTTGGTTTTACACACCCTGTAACCCGCCAGTGGACGCAGTTTGACTCAGAGATACCGGATGACATGAAGCAGGTCATAGAAAAATGGAGGGTATATACGGGTGGTATGACAAAACAACTCAGAGAACAATTAGATTAATTATCAATATATTTAATTGATTGACTTTTAGTTATAAGTTGCGTTCAAATGTTAAAACTGATATACCTCACTATTGATTATCATCTGAAACCCTTAAGTTTGTACATTACTTTAATAATTTAATTGATTACAATGTCATTACTATCGTTGAATCCGCAGCTTTTACTCTCTATGCCAAGTGGTGGAGAATGGATAACTATCCTGATCGTAGTTATAGTGCTTTTTGGCGGAAAGAAAATTCCGGAATTGGCAAAAGGTATTGGTAAAGGTATCAGAGAATTTAATGATGCTAAGGAAGGCGTAAAAAGCGAAATTGAAGCTGGTATGAAGGAAAAAGAAAAACCCTCTGTTACCAACACAACTAACAACGCTTAATCAGCCTTTAAAGTAGGAGCCCACACCATATTTTATTTAAAAGCTTCCCATTATGGGTTGCATGCTTCACCGCTTTAACAACGATAAAACATGCAATACAGACGTATTTTTGTATTACCGGCACTTTTGTTGAGTTCTTTGTGCTTTGCACAGAAACAACAAAATTTCACGATGCGTCCTCAAATGAGAACCATCAAAACCGATACGATTATCATGCCTAAGGCTACAACTAAAATTGTAGCTGAAACAAAACCGGCTCCAACAAAAGCTGCATATAAACATGTGCCACTAGCAGGAGAATCTTCTTATTATGGTGCGATGAATGACTACGTTACTGATTTTGTACGTAAATACCTGGCTGTACATAATAGAACGCTTAGTGTGGTTATGGATCGTGGCGATTCCAGATTTTCATTGATAGATAACGTATTACAGCAACATGATATACCAAAAGAACTGAAATATCTGGCTGTTATCGAATCAGCTTTAAATAATAATGCGGTATCTAAAGTAGGAGCAGTAGGCCCATGGCAGTTTATGGCATCTACAGCTAAACTTATGGGCCTTACAGTAAACGGACGTCGCGATGACCGCCGCGATCTTTACAAGTCGACAAATGCTGCTGCTAAATACCTGGCTTATCTTTATAGTCAGCTAAATGACTGGCTATTGGTAGTAGCCGCATATAATAGCGGACCTACACCTGTTCAGCGAGCTATTACCAAAACAGGTAGTACCAATTTTTGGGATATAAAGAAACACTTACCTAAAGAAACGCAAGGACATGTTTTGGCATTTATCGCCACAGCAACCATATTTGAAAATTTGAGCAAATTTATTGGTATAGGCAGTATACCTACTGATTTTAATTTCGGTAATGATCCTAAAGCTGCTATCGTTGCGGAAAAAAAGCCACAAAAACCACAGTTTACCGATGAAGAATTGAGGAGCATGGCAATTGTACGCATATCTCAACCAATAAGCATGGATCTTCTCTGCCAGGAGTTGGGTATCGACCGCAAAACATTTGATAGATGGAACGAAGATTACGACATGTTCGAGTATGAAACTTACCCATCAGAATATTATAGCTTACGTATCCCCAAAAACAAATTGGACAAGTTTATAGAAAAGAAAGAATATCTGGGTAAGCGATCTAAACAGATTTATGCGCAGATGACCATGTAATTATCAGTTTTTTTTTTGTTTATAATATTTTATATTACCTTTGCAGCCTTAATTAACAATACGACAATAAATGGCAAATCATAAAGCTACCAAAAAGGATATCCGTCAGAGTGAAAAACGCCGTGACCGCAACCGTTATTATGGTAAAACTACCCGTAACGCAATGCGTAAATTGTTGGCTCTTACCGACAAGGCTGTTGCTACTGAGGAATTGCCAAAAGTTATCTCTATGATAGATAAACTTGCAAAACGCAATGTTATCCACAAAAACAAAGCAAGTAACCTGAAATCGGGTCTTGTAAAAAGATTGAACGCAGTAGCTACAGCTTAAAGCTTACAGATATTAATTAGAGATCATCGCTATTATAAAATAGCGATGATTTTTTATTTACTGCCTGCAGCATATATGCGTTCTATCATATCCACTACATGATAACCTTCCAAAGCAGTAGTAGTAACAGATGCATTACCATTTAGCACACTCACAACGTTATCAATAATATATTGATGGTTCATCGCAGAGCCATGATAACTACCGTAGCTATTCCCCGGATTAGTAGGTGCTAATGCAGGCATTATATAATCTTTTATAGAACAGTACTCCACCTTATCCATATACTGGCCACCGATCTTTATAGACCCATTTTCAGCAATTATGATAATAGAGCTTTCCATATTATGCTCCCATACGGAGGTTGAAAAGTTCATGGTTCCTACTCCACCTTGTTTAAAGTCGAAACTTATAGTACCTGAATCTTCAAATTCAGTAAGTAATTGATGGTTGAAATTCTGGAAACGTGCATTTATATGTTCTATATCGCCCAGCAGCCAGTACATAATATCGATAAAATGCGAAAATTGGGTAAATAGCGTACCGCCATCCAATTCTTTCTTTCCATGCCAGCTACCGGCCTTATAGTAGCGGTTATCCCTATTCCAAAAGCAGTTTAAGTGAACTGTAAATATTTTACCCAAGCGACCAGACTCTACAATTTCTTTTAGCCATACTGACGGCGGCGAGTAGCGATTTTGCATTACCACAAAAACCTCTTTGCCAACTTCAGTTGCTTTATTAATCACAGCCTGGGCATCTGCTGCAGTTAGAGCCATTGGCTTTTCTATTACCACATGTTTGCCTTTATTAAGGCACTGAATACCCTGGGCGCTGTGATATGCATTAGGAGTACAGATATTAATTACATCAACATCTATATCCTGTTCAAGAAATGATTCAAGAGAATTATAAAATGGAATATTGACATATTGGTTGATATTGAGTGTTTGCTTATCCTGAACATCAATCAATCCCACTAGATCTGCCCCAACATGCTGCTTAATGATCTCAGCATGACGCTTACCTATATGCCCGCAACCAACTACGGCAAATTTTATTTTTCTATTGCTGACGGCCACTTATACAGCCAAAGAGTTAGCATTAACCAATAGCCTATCCATAACAACAAATATGCGGTCCATATCTTCCTGTGTGAGGTTAGAACCTGAAGGCAGGCAAAGACCTTGTTCGAATAGTTTTTCAGCTGTACCATCTCCATAGAATGGACTATTGCTAAAGACAGGCTGCATATGCATTGGCTTCCATAGCGGACGAGATTCGATGTTTTCTTTTTCCAATGCAAGCCTTAATTGCTCCCTGTCAAAACCCGCCAGTTGAGGATCGATCAGGAAAGCACTTAACCATCTGTTAGAATAAAAGCCATTAGGCTCGGCTACAAATGTGATCCCTTTTTTATCAGAATAGCGTTCTACATATTGGTTATAAACAGCCCTGCGTTGCTCTACCCTTTCCTTCAACACTTCCATTTGCCCACGGCCAATGCCTGCACAAATATTACTCATGCGGTAATTGTAGCCAATGTGAGAGTGTTGGTAGTGCGGAGCTGCATCACGTGCCTGTGTAGCCAGGAAAGTAGCTTTCTGAGTGACTGCTTTATCTTTTGATACAAGCGCACCACCACCCGATGTAGTAATGATTTTGTTACCGTTGAATGATAGAATACCTATATCGCCAAATGTACCACACATTTTACCATCGATAGATGAGCCTAATGCTTCAGCAGCATCTTCCAGTACAGGGATGTCGTATTGTTTAGCAATATTCATTATCTCAGCCATGTTACCACAAGGCATACCATATAGATGTACGGGAATAATTGCTTTAGGCTTTTTACCGTTAGCAATGCGGTCTTTTATTGCTTCTTCCAGCAATGTTGCAGATATATTCCATGTACCGGGTTCACTATCTACAAAAACAGGTTTAGCGCCTAAATAAGCTATAGGATTTGCCGAAGCAGAAAATGTCATACTCTGGCAAATAACTTCATCGCCAACTTCCACACCTAAAAGTATAAGGCCAAGGTGTAATGCTGCCGTACCCGAGCTCAAAGCTGCAACATGTACATCACCACCCAAGAAAGAACTCAGGTCTTTTTCAAAACCATCAACATTAGGGCCTAATGGAGCTACCCAATTAGTATCAAAAGCTTCGTTTACAAAGTTTCTTTCGTTGCCGCCCATGTGCGGCGAAGAAAGCCATATTTTCGAGTTCATAGTTGTACAATTTTAATATTGAAGAATTGTAGCGCCCCAGGAATATCCTACACCAAAACCAGCCAGCAGCACTTTATCTCCTTTCTTTATTTTTCCTTCTTTCATTGCCTCGTATATCGCAATAGGTATAGTCGATGACACCGTATTACCACAATATTCCAGGTATAAATAGAATTTCTCAACAGGTATTTTGATCTTTTTGCGCAAATACTCAAGCATATATTTATTTGCCTGATGAAACACAAACACATCGATATCATCCATTGACAAACCGTGCTTAACAAGGGTATCGTTTACTAGAGATGGGACTGATTCAATAGTGAAATTGAATATTTCAGGTCCATTCATATATAAATACTGACCCGGGAATTTACCTTCTTCAGTC
>CBFGNI010000212.1:0-4936 GCA_965650105.1 uncultured bacterium
ATAAGAATAGCTTTTACATTCGGGTCTTTCATAATAATACGAAAACCGGCTTCAACAGTTTGTGCATTGGCTGTACCGCCCACATCAAGGAAGTTTGCAGGATTACCACCGCTTAGTTTGATCATATCCATAGTAGCCATTGCCAGCCCTGCACCGTTTACCATGCAGCCTACGTTACCATCCAGTTTTACATAGTTCAGGTTGAACTCAGCCGCTTCCACTTCGGTTGGGTCTTCTTCATTCGTATCGCGCATATCAGCAAGGTCAGGGTGGCGCATCAATGCGTTGTCATCCAGGTTCATCTTACAGTCAACGGCGAATACTTTATCATCAGCCGATTTGAACAGCGGGTTGATTTCGAGCATAGCGCAATCCAAACCTACATACGCATTGTAGAGGTTGGTAACGAATTTCACCATGTTTTTGAAAGCTTCACCGCTAAGGCCGAAGTTGAAGGCTATCTTACGCGCCTGGAATGCCTGTAAAGGCATGCCCGGGTGTACCCATTCTTTAAATATGCGGTCAGGAGTATTGTGTGCTACTTCTTCAATATCCATACCACCTTCGGTGCTGTACATGATAACGTTTTGCTTCGTAGCACGATCCAGCAATATAGACAGGTAAAATTCTTTACGTTCGCTTGGGCCATCGTAATACATATCCTGTGCTACCAGTAGCTTGTGTACTACTTTACCGGCTTCGCCTGTTTGTATTGTTACCAATGTGTTGCCCAATATGTTTTTCGCAACCGTTTCAACATCATCGGCGCTTTTTACCACTTTCACACCGTTTTGTTCCGGTACTTCTTTCATGGTACCCTTACCACGTCCACCCGCATGAATTTGGGCTTTCACTACAGCAAATTTGCTACCGCTATCGGTTGCTATTTGTTTGTAAGCATTTACTGCATCGGTTACATTATTTACAGCTATACCTTCTTGCGTAGGTACATTATAGCGCTTTAGTAGTTCTTTAGCCTGATATTCATGTAAGTTCATGAGTTCGAAAAATTTTGGCGAAGATAGTTTATAAGAAGACTAATTCAAAGCCGTAGTGTTTATGTTAATATATGAAGGTTTGCATGCCAATTATTTTCATGTGTACTTTGCCTGTCTAATTGAATAATCCACCTTCATATTGCATTTTGGGCGGGTCTATCTTAGTGCCGCAATGCTTGTTCAGCTGTTCTATAAAATACTTGATCAGTTCGGGCGAATGCAGCTCTTCGTGCTGGTGCATAAAGAAATAGCAGCTTTCCAGCCCTTCCTTCATCCATAGCTTGATGCGCTGTACCCAATCATCAATACGTTCGTAGTCGGTACGGTGCAGGGAATTGCCCACAAAACGTATAAAAGCCTCGGGGGTAGAAAGGTGCATGTGCACACAATCGCGGCGGCCTGCAGCGTCGGTTATGATGGTACCGCGTTTGGCCTTGCGCAGAAAATCGTACAATTCCCGGTTGTAGCCGCCTTTATCTGTGTACCAATCGGGGTGGCGCAGTTCCAGGAACATATCTACATCTTTGGGGAAGTCGGTTATAAAGCTTTCAACACTTTCCAATTGCTTGGGCGATACCTGGGGGTTGGGCATCAGGAAAATAGGGCCCAGGTTGTCTTTAAACTCATGGATAGCCTCCAAAAAAGCATTTACCTCATTTTGTACATTCTTCAGGCGCTTCAGGTGCGTAATGGTTTGGGTGAACTTAGGACAGAACAAAAAGCCTTTAGGTACTTTTTCCTTCCATTTTATGACTTGCTCAGGCGTAGGGGCTTTATAAAACGTAGCGTTGAACTCGATACAGTTAAATGTCTTTGCATAGAATTCGAGGAAATCTTTTTCCTTGGTACCGATAGGGTATAGCTTACCTACCCAGTCTTTACGGCCCCATTTGGCGCAACCTACGTAGAACTTGGTTTTGCCTTTACCCTTTTTCAGCACCTCTTTATTCACTACCGGATCTTTGGGCAGGGTGAAATCAATACTGTCTAATTCTTTATCTTCTACTTTACCGAATTCCATAGTCTTATAAAATTAGGGTATTCTATATGTGTTGTTCAGTTTTGTTGAAAAACAGGAAAAAATAAAAAAATTTCTGTGCGACAATTGGTTACTATGATGCCCTGCCATTGCACATTCCAGCCCTATATTGCGGCACGTGTTATTTTTCACTATTGAACATTTTTGAACAACGAATTAAAATTTTTATATGTGATGATCATGTAGAAGGCCGACTAGATTATCATAGCAAATATACATATTTATGTTTATTCAGGCAATCTTGTTTTTTCAATAAGGTGCTCCATTTCCCAGTACTCGATAACTATATCTTTATGTTTTTTATCGCGGTATGCTTTAATATATTGCCTGGGTTCCGTTCTTACGGCAATATATGTTTCGTATTCTACCACGCTATTAGGAGCATAAATATAAACGGTATCATCGCCATGTTCCATTCGGTAGGGGAATGGTTCGGGGTATTCATTGTCACCCGGTTCTTTATCAATAGCTGATTTCTTTTCGAACCCGTTAGCAAAAGTTTGGATGTCTTTGGAAAAAGGCCCGAATCGCCTGGTTATGTAGGTGCGGTTTTGAAGGCCGTAACCACTGTAATCGAGATAATAAGAACCTATGAGCTTCGTGTCTTTTCCACGTTCGTAAGGAAACAGAATAAATACAAGGCCTATGCCCAGTATAATTGCCATGCCCAGTATAGAAAGTATGATTCTTAAATAAAAAGTGCAGAAAAAAATAAGCCTGGTGACTATATACCGCCTGCGAAATTTCATTATCAGTTTGTCGGCCTTTGTTAACTGATCTGTCTGTGAGACATTATATACCATTGCGAACGCGAGTATATCGCATACGGTAAAGGATATCAATACATACCATCCTTCAACAAGCCAGGTATGAAAATGCCATCCGAGCAGCAACTTGAACAGAAAAAAGTAGGTGAGTGTACTTGTAGCCAGGAACAATGCTACAGGCTTTAGTATTTTATACAACGCCGTATAACGGCCATTGTGAGTAAAAGCATGCAATTGTTTGCTGCGGCGTAGCAGCAGTACACCTACCATAAACAAATGGTGCAGCAACCAGATGATAAAGAAATTCATAATTGTTGCTGTTCTTCCAGCCGGCGAAAATAATCTTCATCTAAAATAGCATAGCTGAAGGCATCGCACCACTGGCCACGTATAGGCAGTACTTTTCGTTTTCTTCCTTCCAGCTGCATGCCTGCTTTTTCCATTACCCTGGCTGATGCAATATTTTCTACAGCGCAACCGGCTTCAACGCGGTGCATATTCAATGTTTCGAACGCAAAACGTATTATCTCGTTTACTGCCTCGGTAGCATACCCTTTGCACCAATAGTCTTTATGCAGTTTGTACCATAATTCGCCACGGTGCCATTTATTCCTGCTATTGCTGAGCGATATGATGCCAACAAATGCCTTATCGGTTTTTTGCTCTATGATATAGGTATAAGAAGGGCCATTTTGATTTTCGAGCCAGGACTGTATAATAGCCCGCGTAACATCTTTACTGCCCGGTATGCCCAAGGTGTTGAATTTGTCTGTTTCAGGATGAGAATGAAGGTCGTGTACTATATTAAGGTCGTCCATGGTTAGCGGACGCAATATGAGACGTTCTGTTTTCAGGTTCATGGCTATGATTTTTCAGCTACAATAAATAAATAGTCCCCCAGATTATTTTCGTATTGCTTCATGATGTCTTTTATTCTACCTGAATCAATATCCTTTTTCAATTCTACCAGTCCTGCTTCCACTTCTTCCGGTGTTGAAAACGCACTGAAAGAAGATGCATTGGCCCTTATTTCGGGTTTTAAATATTGTTCGGGCCTGCGCTTGTTTGAATACAGGAAATGATCCTGCAGATCGTCTTGTATAAAATACTTTTCAGTTTCTGTCAATTGCCATCCGCTTTGGTTCAGCAACTCTTCCATACCTTCTATGCCCGGCAGCAATTCGGCAGAAAGCCTGATCATTTCAGGGAAATAGTGGTGCAGCCAGTAACCCATAAGTTGCTCGGGCGTAAAACTCATAAACACTATCCTTGCTCCCGGTTTCAATACGCGGCATACTTCTGTAAGCCCGCCTGGCTTATCCTGCCAATGGTGTAGTGTAAAAGAAGCCAGTGCACCATCGAAATGGTTATCGGGTAGTGGTATGTTAGTTGAATCGGTATTGATAAGCGTGGCGCCATGATCTTTTTTAGCAGCCTCCGCCAACATAGTGGCAGATGGATCGATGCCTACAAATTTTAGGCCCATGTGCGCCAATGCAGTCAGGTAATTGGCGGTACCACAGCCCACATCCAGGTACAGGCCTCCGGGCTTTGGTTGCAATAAAGCATACATACGGCCCGTGAGATAAGGATCGGCCCGGCGAGTTGTATTGTATGTCTTCCCGATAGAATCGTACAGTACTTTTTCCATGTTATAAAGATACTTTGTAATGAGAGTAAATTGGATGCTAAATTTTAGTTGCAATTATTAATAGCTACCAATACTTTTACACATTATGAACCGCCTGCTAAGCCGAATGTTGAAGCGCTTCTTTACTTTTAAAAGAGCGCGACTGAGAAAGAGGTTTGACCGTGTACTGCCCACCAATGAACTATTTACCGACCGCTGGGAGAAAGCGAAGTACCTGGGCTTTGGTAAGGAAACAAGCGTATATGATTCAGCAACCTTTTTTGGCGATGTAAAAGTAGGCGAGCGTACCTGGATAGGTCCGCATACAATACTGGACGGCACAGGCGGATTAACTATTGGCAATAATTGTGGTATAGGCCCGGGAGTATATATCTACACACATGATACTGTTGCATGGACATTGAGCGGGGGCAAACACCCTTATCGATACAAACCTGTAACTATTGGCGATAACTGTTTTGTGGGCTCGCAGAGTATTATA
>CBFGNI010000213.1:0-4897 GCA_965650105.1 uncultured bacterium
TTTCATGTTGTCTCCCCCACTCAATTGGTTTGGCAACAAGGCCATATTTCTATTGGCAAAAAAAATAAAGCAATACCCCCAAAAGCTCACTCCGCGCAAGTCGGCCCTCTATCTTGGCAATATCATCCGCATGCAGGAAGAAATAGGCACAGGGGGCGGTGGCTTCCGTTTTTTATATGCCGCCTTCCTCCAGGAAGCCGGCGAACTGCTGAAACGCGACGATTTGCAGCAATTCTCACAAGAGCTTACTGCCATTGGCGATGACTGGCGCAATTTTGCTTACAATGCTGCCCGTGTTATGAAAAATCGCCAGGGTGTAGTCTCTTACGATGAGCTAAGCGACCTGCTGCGCACATGCGGTGAAAAAGAGAAAGATTTTTTCAAAAGGCTGAAAGAAGCAAAATTGTAATAAAATAGCGGTTAATACGGGTTATGATATAACTCATTTCTGTTTTACGTTTTACCTTATACATTTTCCATTATTTTTGCGACTTCATGTTCCGCGCAGCCAGAAATATCATTTTATCTTTTATTGATTTTTTTCATAAACCGTTTGCGCGTTATGTTAATCAGCAAACCTTCCGCTACCTTGCCTGTGGTGGCACTAACACTTTGTTCGATCTTGTATTGTATGCCACAGCGTACAACATAATACTACACAAACAGCCCGTACATATAGGTAGCCTTACCATCACTCCTTACATTGCCGCATTCATGATGTCTTTCAGCATCAGCTTTCCTTCGGGCTTCATTTTGTCTAAATATATCGTGTTCCCTGAGTCTAACCTGCATGGCAAAGTGCAGCTGTTCCGCTATGCCTTATTGGTAGGCATGTGCATTTTGCTTAACTATGTTTTCCTGAAAATATTTATCGAATGGTTTGGCATGTTCCCCACTCCTGCTAAACTGCTCACTACTATTTGCGTAGCACTATTCAGCTATGTCTCACAACGCAATTTCACCTTCAAGGTGAAACCGGAGGTAATAGTTGACAGCGACAAGAACGAACTGCTCAACTAGCACCAAACACCTTACCTTTGCCATCTTATGACTCAGGAAAACCTGAAAGAGATGCGCGAACGCGTACAACACTTGCACCGCTTCCTCCGCATCGATGACCGTTTAGCCAAGACCGAAAATGATAAAGCACTTACCCTTGCACCCGGCTTTTGGGATGATAACGTGCGCGCTACCGGCATACTGAAAGAAATCAAGATCAATAAATTCTGGTTAGACCTCTACGAGCAGGTAAAAACCTCCGTGGAAGACTTCGCTATCCTCTTCGATTTTTGGAAGGAAGGCGAAGCTGAAGAAGAAGAGGTAAAAGCTTCTTACGAAAAAGCCCTGAAAGACCTCGACGAACTGGAATTCAAATCTACCCTCAACGAGCCGGAAGATGAAATGCCGGGCGTCATGGTAATAAACAGTGGTGCAGGTGGCACCGAAAGCCAGGACTGGGCCGAAATGCTGCTGCGTATGTACCGAATGTATGGCGAAAAACAGGGCTGGAAGGTTTCAGAGATAGATGTGCAGTATGGCGATGGTGCAGGTATAAAACAAGCTACTATAGAGTTTGACGGCGAATTTTCTTACGGCTTATTAAAAGCAGAAAGTGGTGTACACCGTTTGGTGCGCATCTCTCCTTTCGATTCAAATGCGCGGAGGCATACTTCATTTGCATCAGTATATGTATATCCGCTTATTGATGACAGTATAGAAATAAATGTAAATCCTGCCGACCTGGAATGGGATTTTTACCGTGCAGGTGGTAAAGGCGGACAGAACGTGAACAAAGTGGAAACCGCTGTGCGTTTAAAACACATACCATCGGGCATAATAGTAGAATGCCAGCAGGCACGTACACAGGGAGAGAACAGGGAAAAGGCATTGACCATGCTGAAGAGCCGGCTGCACGAAGAAGAGTTGCGCAAACGCGAAGAGTTGAAGAATGCGCTCAACTCATCGAAGAAGAAAATAGAATGGGGTTCGCAGATACGCTCTTATGTGTTTCACCCCTACAAAATGATAAAAGATCACCGCACCGATTTTGAAGTAGGAAACGTAGGCCCTGTAATGGATGGTGAGATAGACGATTTTATCAAGGCCTATTTAATGAGTATAAAAGAAGAACAAGACTAACATTTGGCACAGGATACTACTATAAAAAGGATCTTCGATATGCAGTTGCTGCGCAGGATATTCTCCTTCGCAGGGCCGTACAAAAAAAGTTTCTACTTAACCATTTTCATGTCGGTAGTATTGGCTGCGCTGGCGCCACTGCGCCCTTACCTCATACAAGAGTCGGTTGATAAATACATTAACAACCGCTGGCTGGAGGGTTTGATATGGATCAGCGTGATACAGCTGGGCATCCTGCTTTTTGAAAGTTTACTGCGTTTTTGGTTCATGTACCGCATCAATTGGTTAGGGCAAAGCGTAGTGAACGATATGCGCAAAACCGTATTTCAGAAAATACTCTTCCAGGATGTAGCCTATTACGACCGCACTCCTATCGGCACATTGACCACCCGCACCATCAATGATATTGAAGCCGTAAACGATGTATTCTCTGAAGGCATCATATCTATTGTAGCCGATGTGCTTACCATCATTGCTATCATAGTAGTCATGCTGGTTACCGATTGGCGGTTGACCTGTATATGTTTAATACCTTTTCCAATTCTTATTGTTGCTACTTACTTCTTTAAAGAAAGCGTCAACAAATCTTTCCAGCGCGTACGTACTGCGGTAGCACAACTCAATGCCTTTGCGCAGGAGCACATTGTAGGCATGTACATAGTACAAGCTTTCGCAGCCGAACGTACAGAGATGGATAAATTCAACGCCATCAACAAAGAGCACCGCGATGCAAACGTGAAAGCCATCTTTGCCTATTCTGTTTTCTTTCCCGTAGTTGAGATTATTCTTGCAATATCGCTCGGCTTATTGGTATGGTGGGGTGCAACCCGCCTATTGCATTACGAAGTAACACAAGGTGTAGTTATAGCATTCGTCATGTACCTCAACTTACTATTCCGCCCGCTGCGTATGCTGGCCGATAAGTTCAACGTACTGCAAATGGGTATGGTTGCCGGCGAGCGTGTATTGGGTGTATTAGATAGTAACGACCACCTGCAACACAACGGCACTTTAGTTGCAGAAAGAATAAATGGTGATGTGCGTTTTGAGGATGTGCGTTTCAGTTATAAGAAAGATGTACCTGTACTAAGAGGTGTTAGCTTTCATATACCTGCGGGTAAAACCATGGCGGTTGTTGGGCATACGGGTGCAGGTAAAACATCTATCATCAGCATACTGAACAGGTTGTATGAAATAGATGGCGGCAAGATACTGATAGATGGCCGCGACATAAATGAATACGACATCTACAAATTGCGCAAACACATAGGTATTGTATTGCAGGATGTATTCTTATTCTCAGGTACTATTTACGATAACATTACCTTGCGTAACGATGCTATTCCACTTGAGCGTGTAGAACAGGTCTGCAAAGTATTGGGTATCCATAATTTTATTATGCGCCTGCCGGGTGGCTATTTGTTCGATGTTATGGAGCGTGGCAATACCTTATCGCAAGGCCAGCGCCAGTTGCTTTCTTTTGCACGTGCATTATTGTACAATCCCTCTATATTGATATTGGATGAAGCCACCTCATCGGTTGATAGTGAAAGCGAACAACTGATACAACATGCTATCGATACCTTGATAAAAGACCGTACATCTATTGTTATTGCACATCGCTTGTCAACTATCCGTAAAGCCAACGAGATCATTGTAATGGATAAAGGCCAGATCATTGAGCGTGGTACGCATGGTGAGTTATTACAGCAACAAGGCGAATACTACAAACTATATACTGCTGTTGAAAAACAGAAAGCTCCACTGGTTTAGGCTTTCATCCACAGTGGTTTTTCTTTCGCTGCTTTTTTGTAGATAGGGCAGCTGGTATCGTGTGCACCGGGCAACATACCTATGCTCATCAGGAATTCATTCACTATTTCTCCTCCGGTAAATTTAAATGTCTTTTTGAAGAGCTTCACCCATTCTTCTTTTGTTTTAGGGTGGTGATGTCTCAGCCATTTCTCGAACGAGTCAAATTCCTTCTGCAATGCAAGGATGGTCTTAGCATTTTCTATGGCTGCATTTATTTTTAAGCGGTTACGGATAATACCGGCATCGTTCATCAATCGCTCCCTGTCTGCTTCTGTATAAGCAGCTACTTTTTTTATATTGAAATTGCTGTACGCTTTTCTGAATGTCTTTTCCTTTTTCAGTATCGTTTCCCAGCTAAGGCCCGCCTGGTTTATCTCCAGCACCAATCTGCAAAACAGCTCATTATCATCATGTATCGGGAAACCATATTGCTCATCGTGATAAGGTTTGTGTATCGCTTTCTTATCATCGCTCATATAAGCAAGTGCTGTGCAGTAAGACATTTTTCAGTGTGTTTGAAAGGGCAATCTAAATAAACTTTCAAGACTAATTATTCGTGTTTTTCGATACCCATATAACAACTATTTAAAAAAATATTTTTCCGTAACCGATCAGTTACATATATTTGTAACCGAACGGTTACTTAATTTATATCAACCAATGAGAAGAGATGTTTTCCAGGCCATTGCCGACCCTACCCGCAGGGAAATAATTAACCTGTTGGCGCACCGGGAATTGAACCTGAATGCTGTAGCTGACAATTTCGATATCAGCCGTCCAGCCATATCTAAACACATAAAGATCCTCACAGAATGCGGCCTGCTTATCATTAACCAGCAAGGCCGTGAACGTTATTGCCAGGCTAACCTGGGCAAGCTAAAAGAGGTACAGGACTGGACGGCGCAATACAGCGCCTTCTGGGATAAGAAGCTCGATGCCCTGA
>CBFGNI010000214.1:0-4858 GCA_965650105.1 uncultured bacterium
TTTGATAAATGTCTGCCAAAGCTAGGCTTCGAAATAACACCTTACCAATTCAGCCAATATAGCCTGTACAAGAAACGCGCTATTCAGTAAACTCCCCTTTGCCAGATAGCAGGTATATAACTGCCATGCGGATTGCTACTCCATTTTCTACCTGGTCGAGTATGATAGACTGTTTGCTATCGGCAACATCAGAATTTATCTCTACGCCACGATTAATGGGACCAGGGTGCATTACCACTATATCCCTCTTCAAGCTATCCAACATATCCTTGTTAATACCGTAGTATAGCGAGTATTCACGTAATGTTGAAAACAAAGGTTTATGCTGACGTTCCAGTTGTATGCGCAATACGTTGGCCACGTCGCATGTTTCCAAAGCTTTCTTTACGTTATATTCCACCTTTACACCAAGGTCTTGTATATACTTAGGTATAAGCGTTGGCGGGCCTGCGACTGTAACTTCGGCACCTAGCTTATTTAAGCAGAAGATATTGCTCAGCGCCACGCGCGAGTGCATGATATCGCCAATTATAGATACGCGTTTACCCTTCAGGTCGCCCAATTTTTCGCGCATTGAGAATGCATCGAGCAAGGCCTGGGTAGGATGCTCGTTAATACCATCGCCTGCGTTGATAATGCTGGCGTCTATATGATTGGCAAGAAACCAGGGTGCACCACTTGCAGAATGGCGCATTACCACCATATCCACCTTCATGGCTAATATATTGTTAACCGTATCTATGAGAGTTTCGCCTTTTGAAACAGAAGAACCCGATGCAGAGAAGTTAACTACATCGGCACTCAGTCGTTTTTCAGCCAGCTCGAAAGAGATACGGGTGCGCGTGGAGTTTTCGAAGAAAATATTGGCAACAGTAGTATCGCGCAGTGCAGGCACTTTTTTTATCGGCCTTTGCAATACTTGTTTAAAATTATCAGCTGTCTGGAAAATACGGTGTATGTCTTCCGTCTGAAGTTCTTTTATGCCAAGTAAATGTTTAACCGATAGCGACATGTGTTGTTTAAATTTTTAATCAATAAGCACTACTTCGTCTTTTTCATCTTTTTCCTGCCAGTACACTTTCACCTTTTGCGTTATAATGGTATCGACTGTACGGCCAACATAATCTGGCTGCATAGGCAGCTCGCGGCTAAAGCGCCTGTCGATAAGTACCAGCAGCTCCATATTGCTGGGGCGGCCAAAATCTATGAGTGCATCCATTGCCGAGCGTATGGTACGGCCGGTATGCAGCACATCATCTATCAGGATAACTTTTTTGCCTTCTATACTGAAATTGATATCAGTAGTTGCAGGTACATGTATGCCACTACCGCTTTGGTGGACATCATCTCTGTAAAAAGTGATATCTAACCTGCCATAGTTTAGTTTAGCGCCGGTTATCTCTTTTACGAATTGAGCTATGCGATCGGAAAGCCAAACACCACGGGGCTGTATGCCCACTATCACGGTATTCTTAAAATCAAGATGATTTTCAACCAATTGATGAGCTAACCGCTGCAGCGTTATTTGGAGTTGATTATGATCCAGCAGGGTCTTCAATAGTTGCGATTTGAGCTCAAAAGTAACAAGCCTGAGCGGATTTTTAAAGATTGTGCTAAAAAAGGTTACAATGACGCTTTAATTTTATAGGCTTGCAGCCCGATAATTTCTTTAAAATAGGTATACCAGGCAGCCAGTGGCGTGGCATTGGGCAATAAATCGCCCAGATACCAATCTCCTTTCCCGAACGTATAATTGCATGGATAGGCAACTACAGGCATTTTTTCATGCCCGAATACCCAAAGCGAGCGTTTCATGTGAAAAGCGGAAGTAACCAATACATAAGGTGGTTTTAGCCCTGCAGCAACTAAAACTTTTTTAGAGAATTGGGCATTTTCAAACGTATTCCGCGATTCATCTTCCACAAGCACATCGTGCGCCGGCACGCCACATTTTACAAATTCATTTTTAGCCCAACTACTATAAAGGAGCGATGACTTACCCAACATACCGCTACCACCCGTTATAAGTATTTTATTTACATAGCCTTGCTTATATAGCGCCAATGCCTGTATAAACCTATCAGAACTAGCATTAAAATAGCCTCTTTCTTCTTTGTCTTGCGCCTGGAAGCCACCCAAAACAATTACGCAGCTATATTTACTACCGGCTGGTAAGTTTACAGGTGGTGCATCCCACCAGGCAGCTACCCTGTTCAGCAGGTAGCCGTTACTAAATACCAGAAAGAAAATAAGTGCGCATACATTAAAAAATCTCCTTTTCTTTTTAAAAATCAGCCCTAATAATAGGAGTATCAATACCCATGTTAGCGGGTAAAGAAAATAGGTAAGTATTTTTGAAAGGAAGAAAAACATAATGGCCAATAATTTACGCCAAAGAAAACAATATAGTTACCAATAATGATTAGCCCTATACTATAATCCTTTTATTTTTTTTATTGTGTTGACAAGTATTGGGGGCATAAGTTGCTTGATAACACCTTTCATTTTCATAATGCTTATATTATCGGCTTCAACCTCCTTTTGCCCCACTCTATTTACATATAAAGAGGAATGCTTTTCCAGACCAACGATCTTTTCATGAACAGGACGTCCGTTGGTATAATAATATATAGCTATTGATTTGCGACTCATATCATCGGGACAGGTAAGCGGGTCAGGATGGCCATGATATGATGTGCTATTGGTAGAAAATATCATAACCCTATTGAACACAGGCAAAACTTTCGCCTCGGCATGTGTCATATTTTTATTCCATAGCTCGAAATGGCCACCATATTCTTCCTTCCAGTTTTTGTTCAGGTAAACTATCAGATTTAGGCGACGATCGAGATTAGTTTTTGGATGTATATTGAAGTCGGCATGAATACGCAACATACCACCACTTAGTATCTGATGCAGTCCACCACCTTCCAGCGTGGGATCTGGTATTAACTCTTTAATTCCTGTAAGTTCTTCAACAAATTTTATAAAGGTTGATGAATGAAGAAAATGAATGAACCGCATAGTAGTATCACCAAATTGTGATTCATCGCGCGAAGCAAGTTTTCGTTCATTTTTAGAATCATATTTTATCCAGTCTATCTGTCTGCTATCAGGAAACTCATCAACAACAAGATCAAGTATTTCCGGATTGAAAAGATTATCGAGTATTATATGTGGGTAAGGTTTAGCATTTTGATATTTTTCGCGGTTATCCCGGGCTATCTTTTTTAGTTGTTCGTTATCAAGAATAGGTTTCATAAACAGATGTGTGACAAGGCTCTAAAATATCAATTTGAAATTGAAAAGTCTAGTATAAGTACGAAACCATAGTGTTAAATAATAACTATATTAATTAATAGCGTTGAAGAAATACAACACTTAATTTTTAGAAATACGCCCTTTCATGCGCAGCTATATGTTGTTATCCTATCCTTATATTATCTTCATGGCTTTTCATGTATATGAACCCAATAAAATTGCTAACGTTGCTGGCCCTGTTAATGTCTCATTTTTCAGCGGAGCTTTATGCCCAGAGGGATACCATATTATTAAATGTAGCCTCACTGCCAACAAAAAAAAGAGCAGAAGCTGAATATTACCGTTTTGTTGGCGTACCGGAATTTGGAAGAATTAAGGTTGAAGATTTTTATTTTTCAGGTAAGAAAAAGGCAATATTCTTTGTAAGCTCAAAGGATACTGCAACTTATGACGGCATTTTTACTTCTTATAACGAAAATGGGCGAAAAAATATGACTGGAACTTACATAAGTGGTACTCATAGCGGTGTTTGGAAGAGTTATTACAGCGATGCCAATCAAATTTGGTCGCAGGTTGAGTATTTCCCATACGGCGGAGATACTACAGAAATATTGAAAAGCTTTTACAAGAGTGGTAAGCTAAAACGTATAGAATACGCAGGAAACAATTTCGATACAGGAGTATGCTATACAGAGGAAGGTACAATTAAATCATTCACTCCATTCAGTATAATGCCTGAACCAGAGTACGATTGGCAATACTATGTAAGTCAAAATATACATTATCCAAGCATCGCACTAAATGATGGCATGTATGGCAAAGTAGATGTTCAGTTCATGGTTGCAAAGGATGGAAGTATTATTAAAGCCGTAGCACTAAATGATGCTGAAACACCTCTTGCAAAAGAAGCAGTCAGGGTAGTATTAAGTATGCCAAAATGGAATCCTGGAATAGAAGACGATGAAATAGTTGATGTATACTTTACTTTACCAGTAACATTCAGGATAGAAGATTAAGAAATTTAACAGGTAAGAATAAAAATAGCGCCTTTTCAGGCGCTATTTGCTTTTTTAGTGACCGCGTCAGGATTCAAACCTGAAACCTTCTCATCCGTAGTGAGATGCTCTATTCAGTTGAGCTACGCAGCCATTCCCGATTTGGGACTGCAAAGATATAGATTGATTTTCATTTTCCAAAACACTTTTAAAAAAACAACTAAAGCTTAAATTTATGGTACACAAATACAACACCACGTGAAAAAAATCCTTTTCGCAGCTGCAATAATGCTTTCTGTAGCTTCCTGTAAAAAAGACAAAAACATCATTTTACAACCACCGCCAAAACCCAATGACACCACGGTAATTACCGATACCTTTTTAACACAGGACATTTATAAGGTAACTGCTTACAATATTTCAAAACCAGCTTTAATTTTATTATCGCCCTACTCCATACTGCAACAAGATGAGATTGGCCACTTAATGATCTTTAACGAAAAAGGCCAGCTACTAATAGAAAAAAACACACCCGGCGCTGCTTTTTGCTTTAGAAGATGGGCTATAAACGGCCAAATAAGGTATACATATATAGTAAACAA
>CBFGNI010000215.1:0-4821 GCA_965650105.1 uncultured bacterium
ATTATATAGAAGATAATGTTTTGCTTAATAGCAACGATGAGCAAAAAGTTGCCACGATAAAAGGCATTGACAGTAGTTTCTTTACTGTAAACGAAGTGCGGCCATACATTATTGAAGGGCGCGATTCCGTTTCTACATACCCGCCTACCGCCCTGGTAGGCCTGCAGATAGCCAACGATATGGCGCTGGATGTGAACAATGTATTCAACACACTTCGTTTATATTATCCTAATTCCGAATCATCCAATCTTACGCTTAGTCCTGAATCTGCATTCCAGATGCTGGAGCTAAAGCCTGATGGTATTTTTCGCGTACAAGATGAGTTTGACAGTAAATACATTCTTGCAGCTTTACCATTAGCACAAAAACTCTTGCAGGCCCAGGGCAAATATTCATCGGTAGAGCTGAAGCTTGCTAAAAATGCCGATGACGGTGATATAAAAGAATTACTACAAAAGAAACTAGGCACCTCATTTCATGTTGCCACCCGCTACGAGCAAAATAAAACCCTGTATATGGTAATGCGTACGGAGAAATGGGCCGTATTTGCCATACTGCTTTTGGTAATGCTGATCGCATCGTTCAACATGGTAGGTGCACTGTCGTTACTTGTACTTGAAAAACAAAAAGACATGGGCATATTGCGGGCTATGGGCGCTCAAAAAAATACCATACGCAATATTTTTCTTACAGAAGGAGTCTTATGGTCGTTTACCGGCGGTATGGTCGGGTTAGCAGCGGGCGTAATACTTTGTTTACTGCAACAACGCTACGGCATGGTAAGGCTGCAAGGTTCGTTTATTATCGAATCATATCCCGTGCATGTTCAGCCTGGCGATTGCCTGGTTATTATTGCTACGCTCACTATTGTGGGTTTGCTT
The DNA here is from genome assembly GCA_965650105.1 of uncultured bacterium. Taxonomy (GTDB): domain Bacteria; phylum Bacteroidota; class Bacteroidia; order Chitinophagales; family Chitinophagaceae; genus Polluticoccus. Next base: position 882 of record CBFGNI010000215.1, read on the forward strand.
GCAGCCTGGTACCCGGCAGTGAAGGCACGCAACGCACAGGTAGAGCTAAAAGCCAGCTAAAAAAATGGCCGCAACAAGTGCAGCCATTCTATATTTTTCATTTTATCTGTTTACATTTTCTCCGGCAGGTTGATACCCATTAGTTTCATTGCATGCCGCAGTACTTGTGCGGTCATAATGATGAGCATCAAACGTAATTGTTTCTTCTCCTCGTTCTCCGCTTTCGATATGCTGTGCTCATCGTAAAACGAGTTGAACTGTTGCGCTAACTGGAATGAATAATTACACAACAAAGAAGGATTGAACTCTATTGCTGCATTCTCCAGTATGGTTGGGAATTGCTCTAGTGATACAGCCAGTTTCTTTTCAGCAGGTGTTATGCCTTCCGTCAAAACCAGCGACTGGAATTTTGTGCTGTCAGGTAGCAAAGGCATATTTTCTTTACGCAGTATAGAACAGATACGTGCATGCGCGTACTGTATGAACGTTGCTGTAAAACCATGCAGGTCTATCGACTCTTTCGGGTCGAAGATCATTCGCTTCTTAGGGTCAACACGCAGCAGGTAAAACTTTAGCGCACCCATACCTATCATGTTGTATAGCTTTGCTAATTCTTCCGTACTAAACCCTTCTGTCTTGCCTGCTTCTTCTGTTTGCTGTTGGGCCAGTGTTACCATTTCATTCATCATATCATCGGCATCCACTACTGTACCTTCACGGCTCTTCATTTTACCCGTTGGCAGTTCCACCATACCGTACGATAGGTGATATATGCCATCAGCACAAGGCTCACCCAGTTTTTTCAAAATGAGTTTCAGCACCTGCATATGGTAGTTCTGCTCATCAGCAATTACATATACCGATTGGTCGAGGTTGAAATCATTATACTTCAACTTGGCAGTACCCAGGTCTTGCGTCATGTACACCGATGTACCATCGCCACGCAGCAATAATTTTTGGTCCAGGCCATCTTCAGTAATGTCTATCCAAACAGAACCATCTTCTTTTTTAAACAATACGCCTTTTTGCAACCCCTCTTCTACTATTGCTTTACCTAAAAGGTAAGTATCACTTTCATAGTACATCTTATCAAAGTCAACACCCAGCATCTGGTAGCTGTCTTTAAAACCTTCATACACCCAGCCATTCATCTTTTGCCAAAGGCCATACACTTCTTCATCACCGGCTTCCCATTTACGCAGCATTTCCTGCGCTTCTTTCATAATAGGCGCTTCTTTTTCTGCAATAGCTTCTTCCTTACCCGCAGCTACCAGTTCTTTTACTTCGGCTTTATAAGCATCATTGAATTTCACATAATAATCGCCCACCAGGTGGTCGCCTTTTTCACCCGTACTTTCAGGTGTAGCACCATTACCGTATCGCTGCCAGGCTATCATCGATTTGCAAATGTGTATGCCACGGTCGTTGATAAGATTAGCTTTAATGACCTGGTAGCCGTTAGCCTTCATTACGTTCGACATGGCAAAGCCCAAAAAGATATTGCGCATGTGCCCAAAGTGTAATGGCTTATTGGTGTTAGGCGATGAGTATTCTATCATCACGCGTTTATCCTGCTTTGGCTTTTCACCAAATTGCGCATCGTTAAAATGATTCTGCAAAAAATTCAGCCAATAAGTGTCTTTTATGGTCAGGTTCAGGAAACCACTTACTATATCATAACCTGAAAACAGGCTGCATTTTGCTACCAGGTATTCGCCCAGCTGGTTACCGAGTACATCCGGCTTTTGTCGCAATAGCTTTACGAAGGGAAACAGCACAAGCGTATAATCACCGGTAAACTCGGGTTTCGTTTGGTTTACGGAAATAGATGAAGCAGGTATCTCCACATCGGGATACAGGTGCTTCAGGGCATCTTCAGCGGCAGCTTTTATCTGCGAGGCGATCGTCATGCCGCAAAAGTAACAATTGCAGCCATTATGGTGAATGCTTTAGCTTAGATGAAGTGTGATTGCCTGTTGATGGCCTATCCTATATATTTATAAAAAGCATATAATTCAGGCTTGATGGATAAAAATTATCAGTTACTATATAACAATTAGGCGGGATTTCTTAAAAATTTCACATCAAATAAATACTTTTCCCTATCTTTGCAAACTGAAAAAGTGTCGAATAACAAAATTTGAAGCAAAATGGCTCAATTAACTGCTGAAAAAAAAGCTAATATTTTTAAAACTCACGGTGAAACTGAAAATAACACCGGTTCTATCGAAGGACAAGTTGCATTGCTGACAGAGCGTATCAACCACATCTCTCAGCATCTTAAAACTAATAAAAAAGATTTCTCAAGCCAACGTGGCCTGATGGCAATGGTAGGTCGTCGTAAACGCCTGTTGCAATATCTTACCCGTACCAACCTTACGTCTTACCGCTCGCTTATTGAAAAGCTGGGTATCCGTAAATAAGTATGCAATTCATTAGCTATTCCCAACCCAACGGTTGGGAATAGTTTTTTTTAAACGTATTTAATTTTATCTTATGATTCCTAATCCCATCTCCGTTTCCTTCAAACTGGATGACGGACGTGAAGTGAGCATAGAAACGGGTAAACTTGCCCGCCAGGCCGATGGTGCCGCCGTGGTACGCCTGGGCAACTGTATGCTTCTGGCTACGGTTGTTGCCAACTCCGAACCTAAACCCGGACAATCTTTCTTCCCGCTTACTGTTGATTACCAGGAGAAATTCGCCTCTGCCGGCCGCATACCAGGTTCTTTCTTCAAACGTGAAGGCCGCCTGAGCGACTACGAAATATTGATATCCCGTCTTATCGACCGCGCTTTGCGCCCTTTATTCCCGGATGATTATTTCTGCGAGGTACAGGTTTTGGTTACCATGATATCTTCTGATCCTGAAGTAATGCCCGATGCGCTGGCTTGCCTGGCTGCATCTGCTGCGCTTGCAGTATCTGATGTGCCTATACAGGAGATCATTTCCGAAACACGTGTTGCCCGCATAAACGGTCAATTCAAAGTAAACCCTAACCGCACCGAACTGAAAGATGCGGATATGGACTTTATCATCGCCGCTACCGAAAAGAACATCATGATGGTGGAAGGCGAATCGAGCGAATGCCAGGAAGCTGATGTTATCAAGGCAATTGAAATAGCACACGCTGCCATCCGTACGCAAATACAAGCGCAAAAAGAACTGCGCGATAAAAAAGGCGTTACCGGCAAACGCGAATACAAACTGCCTTACAACAATCCTGAACTGGAAGCTAAGATCCGCGATTTTGGTGCCGACAGGATGTACCAGGTAGCTAAAGCCGGCCTTGCCAAACACGAGCGCCGCGAAGCGCTGAACAAAATATACGATGAGTATGCTGCAATGATAGGTGAAGGCGACCAGCTGCAACCTGAAGATGTAGCGCTTATCAAAACTTACTTCCACGATGTAGAGAAGAAGGTGATACGCGATATGATGCTGAACGACCGTGTACGTTTAGACGGCCGCCAGCTGGATCAGGTACGCCCCCTTACTATGGAAATAGACATCCTGCCTTCACCGCACGGCTCTGCACTATTCACCCGTGGCGAAACACAATCGCTAACCACAGTTACGTTAGGTACATCGGAAAGCGAACTGCTGATAGAAACAGCTGCTACGTCCGATTATGTAAAATTCATATTGCACTACAACTTCCCTCCGTTCTCTACAGGCGAAGTGAAGCCAATGCGCGGCCCCGGCCGTCGTGAAGTAGGCCATGGTAACCTGGCTATGCGTTCACTGCGCAAAATGATGCCTAAAGAAGACTACCCGTACACGGTACGTGTGGTTTCTGATATCCTTGAGTCGAACGGTTCTTCTTCAATGGCTACTGTTTGTGCGGGTTCTCTTGCACTGATGGATGCCGGCGTACCAATGCCTAAGCACGTAAGTGGCGTGGCAATGGGCCTTATATCGGGCGATGACGGCAAATTCG
>CBFGNI010000216.1:0-4703 GCA_965650105.1 uncultured bacterium
AGGCATACCTGAAGGGAAGTACAATATTACTATAACGCACGTAGGCTTTGAAACCTACCAGGACAATATAAAAATAGAAGATGGTGTCACCACAGATATTGTTACCGTACTCAATCCATCGAGCGTTAACCTGAGCGGTGTTACTATTAATGCACAGAAAGAACTATTACATAGTTCGGTGAGTGGCATAGATCTAAAGCTGCACCCTGTAAATAATACGCAGGATATGCTGCGCCTGGTACCGGGCTTATTTATTAGTCAGCACCAAGGTGGAGGTAAAGCAGAACAAATGTTTTTGCGTGGCTTTGATATAGATCATGGTACTGATGTAAATGTGAGTGTAGATGGTATGGCTGTGAATATTGTATCGCATGCACACGGACAGGGTTATGCCGACCTTCATTTTGTATTACCTGAACTGGTTGATAAAATGAATTTTGGTAAAGGTCCTTACCAAATAGATAAGGGCAACCTAACTACAGCAGGTTGGGTAGAGTTTAAAACAAAAGACTACTTGGATAATAGTTTTGTAAAAGTGGAAGGTGGTGATTTTGGTTATGCGCGTACAGCAGCAGGCATTAATATACTGGATAATAAATCGGGCAATCAAAATGCCTACATAGCGGGTGAGTATGTTTATAACAAAGGTTATTTCGATGCACCGCAAGACTTTAACCGCATTAACCTTACCGGTAAATACACTGCCCACATTGACGATAAAAAAGTGTTCAGTGTTACCTTGTCAGGTTTTCGTAGCAATTGGGATGCCTCAGGGCAAATACCTGAACGTGCTGTGGAAAATGGTTTAATAAGCAGATTTGGTGAAATAGAAAAGGAAAATGGCAAGACTAGCCGTTACAACCTGAATCTTCAATACACGCTGGCGATCAATACACACAGTACTTTCAAAAGCAACCTGTACGCCAGCTATTACGATTTTGAATTGTATTCAAACTTTACATTCTATGCAAACGACCCTGTAAATGGTGACCGTATACGCCAGAAAGAACAGAGGTTATTAAGTGGCTATAATGCAGATTACATCAATACCTATAAGATCGGCAACATGAACGCCAAAACGCAAATAGGTACCGGCTTTAGGTTTGATAATACAAATAACAGTGAACTAAGCCATGTATTAGGTAATGAAATAACGCTTCAGCAACTTGCTCACGGCGATATTTATGAAACGAATCTGTTTGGCTATATAAATGAAACTATTAACCTGTTACCACAGTTGGTATTAAGTGCAGGTACACGTTTCGATTATTTCATAAATACCTACAATAATAAAATACCTACAGAGTTAAGCCAGAAAACATTCAATACAAATGCCTTCAGTCCTAAGGCTGGCTTGTACTATAACTTCAATGATAATGCACGTATTTACTTTAACTATGGCACAGGGTTTCATAGCAACGATACGCGTGTAGTAGTGGCACAGCATGGCGAAGATGTATTGCCACGTGCAAATTCGTTTGACTTGGGTGCAGGTATAAAGCCATTTAGTAAACTATTATTATCAGCCGCACTGTGGCGTTTAGACCTGCAACAAGAGTTTGTGTACGTAGGCGATGAAGCAGTTGTTGAACCATCGGGAAGAACACAAAGAATGGGTGTTGATTTTTCGGCACGTTATGAGTTATTAAAATGGCTGTACCTGGATGGTGATGTGAATTACACACATGGCAGGGCGATAGATGAATCTAAAGGAGAAGACTATATTCCATTGGCTCCTGTTGTCACTTCAATTGGTGGCATTACAGCTAAGTTCAAAAATGGCTTCTCATCGAGCCTGCGTTACCGCTATATGGGCGATAGGCCTGCTAACGAAGATAATTCCATAATAGCTAAAGGATATACTGTTTGTGATCTTGCGATGAACTATTTGAAAAAAAGATATGAATTTGGTTTGCAGGTACAGAACCTGTTCAATACTACATGGAACGAAGCGCAGTTTGATACAGAGACAAAACTTAGAAATGAAGTGCAATCTATATCAGAAATATGCTTTACGCCAGGCACACCTTTCTTTTTCAAGCTAATAGCAGTATATAAATTTTGAGTTTACTGAGTTTCTATTTAAAAATAGCAACTCAAAAAGATGTCTTTTGTACTTGCTTCCGATGGCGGCAATGTCCCGCGTGTATATGAATTCTGTATTCACCTGCGACCCTAACATGCCGGGTGGTTATACGCTAAGTACTATCGGATGTTGGGGACGATAATATACGAGGCGATACTTTTTATATGGCCAACAGGGGCTAATAGTATGAACGATTTACATAATCAATCGTAAGGAGATCATAAAGGATTAATGTTGATTAATCCCATAATGTTTAATATTGTTCAAGAGACTAGTTACTACAACAGTACTTACTATTAACGCGAATGATACAGTCGAGAGCAGTAGTCATACGAACGGTTGCGTAAGCAAAAAGGGGGAACTATAATAGTTCCCCCCTTTTTTATCTGATCTGATATCTATTCGGCTATCACAACAAATTTGGCATCATATTTTTGTCCGTTTGAAAGTATGGATAAATGATAGGTACCGCTAACCAGTACTGACCTTAACTGAAGTTCCGCTTTTAGTTGCCCGTTATGCACATCAATTTTAGAGTGGTACATAACCTGGCCTACCATATTGGTAACTACAAGATCTGCATCTTTAAGTTGTAACAACCCATTTATCTGACCTTCAATTACAAAATTACCATTGTTAGGGTTAGGAGCTAATGTGAGCTTGTCTATAAGCATGATATCATTAACACTTGTAACTTGCAGACGGGATAACCTGTTACTATTAGCTACAGGATTATTTGTACAACGCCTGTCCGGTACTACTTCTACACTGATCTTATCATTATCCTTAAGACTCGTTATCCATAAGCTATCTTTCGTGGCACCTGGTATCGGAGAGCCATTTAATAACCATTGATAAGAAGGGTTGGCACCACAATTAGTTGTCTGAGAATGGAATACATAAGCAGTGCCATTGTACACACCCACTATTACAACCGATGCCGTAACATTACTCATCGACCTCATTACTATCCTGTTGCTGTTGGTAATGGTAGAAGCTGCTGGACAAAGAACATTGGTAGTAAGCGAACAAGTTATCCTGTCACCATCCAAAATGCGCGGATCGCTATAGGTAGGATTATTGGTACCCACATTCAGGCCATTCTTCATCCATTGATATACCGGAGCACTGCCACCATTAGTTATTACTGAAGTAAAGTTCACCAGTTCACCCGCACATAATGTATCTCCTTGCTTATCGCTGAATATATCTATGGTATGGTATACATACATGTTCACATTAGTAGTAATGGCATTGCTGGTAATGGCAACTGATGAAGGACATGGTAAGCTGCTTAACAGATCGCATGTGATTACGTCGCCATCAGTTAGGTGATTGTCATCGTACACAGGTGAATTAGTACCTACGTTCGTGCCATTCTTCTTCCACTGATACACCGGGTTGACCCCTTCATTTGTTACTGAAGCAGTAAACGTAACATTAGTGTGTATACAAATAGTATTGGCAGGGGCGCTGCTGACTATACTGATGGTGGGTACAATTGTAGGGTTAATTGTTATTGCAAAAGTCTTTACGGGGCCTATGCAACCATTGGCAGTAGGTGTAACCGATATGGTTGCCGTAATTGGCGCAGCACCAGGATTAGTACCTGTGAAAGAAAGGATATCACCTGTACCACTGGCAGCAAGGCCTATAGCAGTATTACTATTCGTCCATGCGAATGTAGTACCCGATGTAGTGCTTGAGAAATTGATATCGCCCGACGCAGTGTTATTACATACAAACTTGTCAGCTATGTTATCCACTTTTGGTGTTGGGTTTACCAATATTGTAAAGCTTCTAGTTGAACCCGAGCAAGTGTTGGCTACCGGTGTTGTGGTAATAGTTGCCGTAACAGGCGCTGCCGTAGTATTAGTTGCGGTGAATGAAGGAATATTACCGCTACCACTTGCTGCAAGGCCTATTGACGCAGTATTGTTGCTCCAGTTGAATGTTGTTCCTGTTACACCTCCGCTGAAGTTAACAGCTGTTGTAGGTTCATTGTTACAAACAATCTGATTTGATATTACATTAACCGTAGGTGTTGGATTTACCGTAATGGTGAATGTTTTTGCAAGACCAGGGCAACCATTTGCTGTAGGTGTAACCGTAATAGTGCCTGATATAGGGCTTGTACCCGTATTTATTGCCATGAACGATGCGATATTACCTGTACCGCTGGCAACAAGACCGATAGAAGGGTTAGTATTTGCCCATGCAAAGGTAGTACCGGTTACTGCGCCACTAAAGTTTATTGCCGCCGTACTTGCACCGTTACATACCGATACGTTAGCTACTGTAGTAACATCAGGGGTTGGCTTTACTGTAATTGTTGGTGCAATGGTAGAACCCGGGCAACCTGCTGCAGTTGGCGTAACAGTAATCGTTGCAGTTACTGAGGCTGCACCTGTATTAGTTGCAGTTACTGAGGCGATGTTGCCCGTACCACTTGCTGCCAGGCCAATTGATGTAGTATTATTTGTCCAGTTATACGTCGTACCTGTTACGGCACCACTAAATGTTATAGCTGTTGTAGCTGTACCATTGCATAGCGATTGATTAGATACAGCATTTACAGTTGGTGTAGGCTTTACCGTAATAGTTGGTGTAATAGAAG
>CBFGNI010000217.1:0-4697 GCA_965650105.1 uncultured bacterium
TCTAATAGTTTACGCAGGTTAGCATCTTTCTTTAGCAAAGCTGCAGCGTCATCTTCAAATACATAAGCGCTGAAGTGTTCTTTCTGCTGCAAAACTGCATCAAACAAACCCCATGCGAAGAAGGCATCGGGCGCCTCCGGCTCTAATACTTCTACTATATACCTGCGTGCCGCCTGTGCAGTACTTATTATATAATCCCCTTTGCGGAATTGTATCTGTTGTTTTTCTTTCCTCAACTTAACCTGTGTATGCAGGTAGTGCCCTTCATAAGGCATCTTCGCCGTTTCATAGCCATCTATATAATACACGGTCACATTCATTGCAGTATCTATATCCAGTTGTTTCATCAGCACACCATTAGCTTGTAACCGTTCTATTATTTTACCCCACCCCTGACTTATAATATAAGATCGTGGCACATCAACAGTTTTACTGGCTGCATAAGTATTGTAGAAAGGCACCTGCCTGGTATAAGGTTTACTCCTGTCGTAATACAATCTTGGCGCTCCCGATACTTCACTTGGCTTCCTGCCGTCTGCAAAGCCTTTAAAGGTTATTTCCGTTGGCCTGCTTTTATCCAGTTGCCAATCAATTGGTAATTGCGTCGCAGTCAGCAAAGCTTTCCTGTCTGCGATACGTGCATTCTTTATAGCTGCCGCATTTTCTGATGCCAGCTTGATGAACGATTCCATCAGGGCATAGGTCGATTCTACTCTTTGCTTGTATGATTTCAGCATGTGCGTTTCCGGCACAAAAGCCATCGTTTGAAACAGCGAAGCAAACCCACTGGTAAACCTTGGATAATCATAAAAACCTTCCCATCCTTTGTCCACCCCTTCATCGCCCCAGTAGTTCACATAAGGCACCAGGTCGTAACCTCGGGCCTTCATATCCTTATACAGCATCGGTTCAAATACATCGTTCATATACTTGCCCGTTTCGCCACCCAGCTTATTGTGCTGCGTAGTAAGCAGTGTCATTATATGCTGGTAATCGGCGCCGTTGCTTACGTGGTTGTCAACAAACACTTCCGGGTCTAATTCATGAAACAATTGCACAAGGCTTTTTGTCTCTTTAGCATCCATTTTTATAAAATCGCGGTTCAGGTCGTAGTTCTGCGCATTACCCCTGAAGCCGTATTCTTTGGGACCATTCTGGTTAGCGCGGCTATAGCTGCCCCTGTTCAGCATACCACCTATATTAAATACAGGTATCACCGCCAGCATTACATTATCGGGTATTTTTATCTTCCCGTTTGCAGCATCGCGCAGCAGCATCATGCAGGCATCCACGCCATCAGGCTCGCCGGGATGTATGCCGTTATTTATCAGTATTACTATTCCTCCGTTGGCCTTCCATTGCTGCACATCAAATAAGCCTTTATTATTATAGTACACAACATTCAATGGGTATATAACATCGGTACTGCCCGCTGTTCTCATTTCAATAGTTGCATATTGCTCATCAAGCTGACGGTAAAAATCAATTACCTGTGGATAGGTTGCTGTCTCTTCACCATGCGTCTCTTCATATCTGGTATTCATAATTTGTGCTTTTGTGGTATATATTGTACAAATGGCTATGGCCAGTAGTGCCAATTTTCTCATCATAGGCTAAAAATACGCCCTGCCTCATGTTTTACCTACAATTTGTGGAGTCACAAAAAGGGGGATTTTGGCAACATATATTGTTATCCAGGCATTTAGATCCTGCATCAATGTCTGGTACGGTCTTTTATTAAGTATAAGCGAAGAAAGTATTATTAATTTTCAAAACAGTACGCGCCATGAAAGAAGAAATGCTGAAACAACTGGTAGAAAAGACATTTGCTAATCTGTCTTGCCCATTGCAGGGAAATGGTGTTTATGCTGAAATACAAAAGGCTGTAATGGACGCGTACAACCTGGGAAAAAAACAGGTAGATTTTTTACCTGAGAATATTTTACTTTCTCCCAATTACATGGAAAACTGAGGTTTGCTAAATATAAAAGTAAAAAACGGGGCTCATTTTTTTGAGTCCCGTTTTCGTTTATATAAAATAAAGTATTAGATTATTTGCTGGCAGTATATACAACAGGCGCCTGCTGTTGCTTAGGTGCATGTACAAATTTCTTTGGTGGCGACGCACGATAATAGGTATTGCGGCGTATGCCATGATCATAACCCGGATTATATACGGGCGAGCATGAAGTAGCCATCAGGGATATAGTACAGATAATTGTAACGATAGCGGCGATTTGTTTCATACAACAAAGAATATTTGGGTATAAATATAAGGCAAAATATCTATTAATGCTATACCCTATTCATTGTTATTTGCCTGCCTATATTTGTCGTTCCAATTTACAGGGCACAATAGCATGACAGAGATATACCGGGCCAATATTGAAGACATACCTGCCATACAGAAGATAGCAGAAACTACCTGGTGGCCAACTTACGAACCCATTGTGGGTGCGGAACAGGTACGTTATATGCTTGACAGGTTTTACAGCGCTGCAATTATGCGCCAACAAATAGCATCTAAAGAACAAACCTATATTATACTTGCCGAGAATGGAATACCTGTCGGCTTTGCCGCTTACAGTCCGCGTACCGAAAACCCCGATATTTATAAACTGCATAAGCTCTACTGCCTGCCCGAAACGCAGGGCAGAGGTTACGGTAAAATGCTGCTGCAATATGTAGAGCAAGCGGTAATAGATGCTGGTAAACACATACTGGAACTAAACGTAAATCGTCATAATAACGCTCTTAGCTTTTATAAGAAAATGGAATTTAGCAATGCTTACGATGAGGATATAGACATCGGCAATGGCTTTTACATGAACGACCATGTATTAAGAAAGGAACTTCATTAAAACACGAATATGAACGTAAAACGATTTTGGGATATCAACGACTTTGATAATTTAGGTTTTCATGATTCTGAGATATACTCAATCACGTTCCCACAAGTAGGCGATTGGGGACTGTCACTAGATATTGACTATATTTTTGAATGGGTATTAAACAGTGAAATTCAGCGATATCAATTTTGGATATCTCCGTGTAAATTGATTTTTCACCATGTTAGCGCGGTAAAAGTAAATTTAGATTTTGGAAATACTATTGGTCTGTCAATTGACTCAATCGAACGCTTAGACAATACGCCATCGCCTAATGGCACAACCCTTTGGCATTTTAAAATTGAAACGCATACAGGCACTATTGACTGCACGGCAACTGGGATGACTTTAGAGGTACTTGCACAACCAGTATTTCAAGACGCTTATACTTTGGGGCGTCCACTATAGGTCTTTATGCACGCTATTATTTCAACCCCTTCTCCTTCAAATAGCGTGTAGTAAGCGTACGCGCCCAATAGCGCGGCACCTCATATTCAGTTTGCAAATACGCCACTACATCATTCGATTTCTTCTCAGCAGCATTAAATACATCTAATATTTTCAGCCATTCCGCAAGCTTCTTACCTGTCTTTTCAACCAATTGCTCATCTGTTACATCCCAGTATTCAGTTTTCATTATCTATCTATTTACGTCTTTTAAAACTGCAGAACAGGAAATTTTGTGTTGTATTAAAAGGTGTTACATGGTCTTCCGTAATGCAGGCTAATTTCTCAAAGCTTGCAGAAAAAGCCTCTTCCATTTTTTCTTCTGTGTACTGTGTTATTTCAAGCCCGCTACATTTCAATGGACCGCTCTCTGAAAAGCTGCCTATCACCATATATTGTTGCACGGCATCTTTTGCTATCTCTATATATTTTGCTTTTTGTTCGGGCGTTGTCAAAAAATGAAAAGCTGCCCTATCGTGCCAAACATCATATTGGGTTTGCGGCTTAAATGCTACAATATCCGAAACTATCCAGTTTACTTTACCTGCTTTATTGCCCAGGCGTTCCTTTGCCCTTTCCAGTGCTTTTGCTGAAATATCGAGCACGGTTATATTTTCAAAACCTTCTTCCAGCAGGTAGTCAACCAGGGTGCTGTCACCTCCACCAATATCTATGATCTTTGCTGTTTTAGGCAAATTGAAGCTATGTATAAAATTGAGGGAGGTTTGAGGAATTGCCTGTGTCCAGCTTACCTCATTGGGCTGTTTGGTAGCATATACATTTTCCCAATGCGCTTTCCTGTTTTCCATAAGCAAATGTAAACAATAGCGGCCACCTATTCTCGGCACCTCACCCGGATATACCCAATCCCTTTGACAATAGCGGTACTTCAATATCTAGTGCGGAATGATCTTAACGGTGAATTTGTTGCTTAAGTTAAGTGGCTGGGCTATATTGGGCTAGTGAATAGCAAATAAAATTGTAAAAATGATTTTAAAATTTATGTAATTTGTAGTAATTTTGCTATTGACATGAAGCGCTTGATACAATCTTACCTATCCTTCAACCGTACCGAACGGATGGGCATTGTTGCGCTTATTGTTATCTTGCTCCTCTTTATTGCAACAAAACTTGTTCTCAATTATAGTTCTGCTACCCCATTACAACAAACTACAACAAAACAGAACAACGCAATTGCAGCATTGTCGCACAAGTTATCGGCTGTATATACTCACAGTAAAGGCTTCGGACAAAATATAGCTGCGAACACAGCCCATACAAAACTTGCGGAACACAACAAAACAGAACAAATCAAACTAACACCTTTCCCTTTCAACCCCAATACCTTGGATAGTGCGGGCT
>CBFGNI010000218.1:0-4674 GCA_965650105.1 uncultured bacterium
ACGGCTTGCGGGTCGCTTCTTGCTTAGGCACTTAAAAGAAGATTTTCCTCTTTTCAATATTCACCCCGATGAGCATGACAAACCCCGCGTGGACGATAATTTCTACTATTTTTCCATATCACATTCCTGGCCTTATGTAGCAGCTATGGTTAGCCCCGATGTAGAGGCGGGAGTAGATATACAGGTTTGGCACCCTAATATTGAACGTATCCAGCACAAATTCCTTTCTGAAGAGGAACTTTTATTTACCCAAAATAATTCAAAGTTTACTACGCTGGCATGGTGCGCGAAGGAAGCTGCGTATAAATGGCAAGGTCGCCGCGGAGTAGAATTTTTAGATCATTTGATCATAAATAACCTCGAAAAGAAAGGTGCTGAATATGTTCTCGATATTTACTGCCCACTGACTATCAATAACTTAACTTGTAATATAACTGGGCTTATTGAACCTGATTTTGCCTTCGCACAGGTTAAGCATGAAAGCGTAGTACACCCATTTTAATATTTATTAATATTAAGTATTTGATGATTTTAATGAAAAATTTGGACTGAAGTGACGAAAAATGTTACTTTTGTAAAAATCTTAATTCAATGTCATCATTACGCTATCTCGCACTGCAAGAACTAGCAGCTTCGGAAGAAAAGAAAGTTTCCGGCTACAATGGCAAGAAAATCACTGCCATGTTCAACAGCAATGTCTTCACCGGGCGCACCATGCGCGAGAACCTGAGCGATGAGGCCTACAAAAGCCTTATGAGTTCGGTTAAATCCGGTTCGAAGATCGATCGTAGAATGGCAGACCAGATCGCAGCCGGTATGAAGGCATGGTCTGAAGAAAGAGGTGTTACCCACTTTACGCACTGGTTTCAACCGCTTACTGGTACTACTGCTGAAAAGCACGACTCTTTCTTTACTATAAAAAGCGACGGTACTGCTATCGAACTTTTCGACGGTGATGCGCTGATACAACAGGAGCCCGATGCATCGAGCTTCCCGAACGGTGGTATCCGTGCTACTTTCGAAGCACGTGGTTATACCGCATGGGATCCTTCATCGCCTGCTTTTATTATGGAAAGCGGCCATGGTAAAACATTGTGCATACCTACTATATTCATAGCATACAATGGCGAATCGCTGGATCATAAAGCACCGCTGTTGAAATCGATCTCTGCTTTAGATAAAGCTGCAGTCGATGTATGTAACTATTTCGATAAGAACGTAACTAAGGTTATCGCTACTTTAGGTTGGGAGCAAGAGTACTTCGTAGTTGACGAAACCTTGGCTAACGCCCGCCCCGATCTGGTAATGTGCGGCCGTACACTGGTTGGCCATGCACCTGCAAAAGGCCAGCAACTTGAAGATCACTACTTTGGTTCTATACCTGAACGTGTGTACGAGTTCATGCAAGACTTCGAACAAGAGTCTTACAAGTTGGGTATTCCTTTGCGTACCCGTCACAACGAGGTTGCACCGGGCCAATTTGAATGCGCACCTATATTTGAAGAAGTGAACATCGCGGTTGACCATAACTCGCTGTTGATGGATGTAATGGCGAAAGTTGCTAAACGCCATAAACTGAAAGTATTGCTGCATGAAAAACCATTTGCCGGTGTAAATGGCAGTGGTAAGCACAATAACTGGAGCCTGGCAACCGATACCGGTGTTAACTTGTTAGCGCCTGGTAAAACACCACGTACCAACCTGATGTTCCTTACGTTCTTTGTGAACGCAATAAAAGCGGTACACGATCATGCTGATCTGATGCGTGCTGCTATTGCCTCTGCAAATAACGATCACCGCCTGGGTGCAAATGAAGCGCCCCCGGCTATCATATCGGTTTACATAGGTAAATACCTTACCGAAGTACTGAACGAAATTGAAACACGTGTAAAAGATAAATTCAGCGAACAAGATGAGGTTATCCTGAAATTGGATATTCATAAGCAAATTCCTGAATTGCTGATGGATAATACCGATCGTAACCGTACCAGTCCATTCGCCTTTACAGGTAATAAATTTGAATTCCGCGCGGTAGGTTCTACTGCCAACTGCGGTAGCCCTATGATGGTGCTGAACACAATTATGGCTGCTACATTAAAAGAATTCAAGAAAGAAGTGGACGCATTGATAGAAAAAGGTGAAAAGAAAGAAATAGCTATCATGCATGTATTGCGCAATTACATTGCACAATCGAAAAAAATACGTTTTGAAGGTGATAACTATAGTGAAGAGTGGGCTGAAGAAGCTAAAAAACGTGGGTTGAATAACTTTAAAACAACGCCTGAAGCATTAGACGCATACATTACGGAAAATGCTAAAAATCTCTTCTTCGATAACGGTATTTTTTCTAAAGTTGAACTGGAGGCCCGCCACGAAATAATGCTGGAAGAATATGTGAAGAAGGTGCAAATAGAAGCACGTATACTTGGCTACCTATGCACTAACCATGTATTACCGGCAGCTATCAATTATCAAAATACTTTGATAGAGAATGTACGCGGATTGAAAGAAGTTGGCTTGGGCGAAAACACTTACAAAGCGCAAAAGAACCTGCTTGAAGTGATCAGCAAGCACATACAGGATATTAACGATAACGTAGAAGCAATGATTGAAGCGCGCAAAAAAGCAAATGAAGTGGAAGATATGCACAGCCGCGCTGCAGACTATTGCAACAAAGTAAAAACCTACTTTGATAAAATACGTTATAGTGCCGATAAGCTGGAACTTGTTGTTGATGATAAACATTGGCCACTACCTAAATACCGCGAGCTGCTTTATTTACGTTAATAGTTTGGAATAATATATAAAAATGAAAGCCGCTTAATAAAAGCGGCTTTCATTTTTATGGTCAGCTTGCTTTATTTATACCTATAACCGCTATGCGATGAGAACATGGCAACCCAGTTATCGTTAGTTATAGATGCTGAGTGATATACATAAATATAAATGACGGGTTCTGCTTTATACTTATAGGTACCTTCTTTTATCTTCATATACGTTTTTTCAAGCAGCCCTTTTATTTTTTTATGAGATGCATCTTCACTTAATAGCAGCCTCATTAAAACCACTGTGCTGTCGGGCACTTCCGTTATCTTATCTTCAATAATTGTGTATTGGGGTAATTCGGTTTCTTCTGAAAATGATGGATCAATGAATTTTATTTTAACCAGTATAGCTACAATAGCCAACGCCACTATTATAAGTAGCATTTTCAAATATTTTCTCCAGTTGTTACGCATCAACTTTTAATAACTAATATCATGCCGACGCTACCACGATATTGTAACGCTATTGTTTGCAGGTATTGTTCCCCAGAGCATAGTTTCATTTTTATTACTGCACAACCTGGATTGCGGAGATGTATTGCCCCAGCTAATATTATTAGCCTGTATAGTTGGAATAATAAAGGTTAAGCCTTCAACAGGTTTAGTATCATTATTGGTCACTAATAACGAGCGTGGTGAACTGTATGTAAATATTAATGCAGATAACTGTTTATTGTAAGCAACAAATTCCTGCATATCAGGATTCCATATACTACCGCTGCGTACTTTCTTACTTAAAGCATCAACAAATATGCTCCATTCACTGTTCAGTTGTTTTGTTTTTTTATCGAACACACCATTGATATAAGGCAATGTGTTGAGTAAGTAGGTGTGGCCAATATGCAGTCCTTTTTCTGCTGTCAATTTATTTAATGCTGCAGGTGTATATGCATCTTGCGTATGTACCACCTCCTGGCTCGTAAATATAATAAGTTCACATACTTTATGCTGGGCAAGCGGTTGCTTGCTTTCTGTAAATAATACAGGGCTAAAATTTTCTAATTCTTTTGTAGTATAAGGCAATTGTTTACCCGATGAATATTTGAAAGCAATACGCATATCCTCTACCAACCCCGATATACTTTTTTTATTAAGAAGGTTTTTACGCGCAGCTCCTAATAATTTAACCAATGTAGATTTGCCTCCACTACCATTTTCATTGCGCTCAATTATAGTTTTTAAATAGTGAGCGGCAGTTCCCCATCTTCCGCGCAGTATGTTCTTTAATACACGTTGATATGAATTGCCGGTGCGACTAAAAATATTCAGCGACTGTGTTGCATCAACAGCTGCATCATAATACGACCATAGCGAAGTATAATTATGTGCTTTCAATTTACCCACTAATAGGTATTCTGTATTTTCACCACCGCCAACCGAATAGCAATATTTTAAATAACTGCCATGGTCTATCCATGTTTGGCAATCAAATTCTTTACTGATCTTAGCTAATGTCTCGGTAAAAGTTTGGCCATCTATATTCCCGGATTGGTTTAACGCATGTGGTGCTATTTCACTACCATCAGCATGCAATTCTTTTATCAGTTTATAATAAACATCATCTTCCAAACTCGCTGCAAGATTGACCTTATTATAATCAGACTTTTTTGCGAATACACCTTTCGTCAGTTTCAATCCCTTACCCTTCCAACCTTCTAAAAAAATTCGTAAGGTATCTGCCTGGTCATAATCACAGTGGTCTGTAATTACAAATCCCGCCTCAGCACCAAAAGGATATCTTGATAAAATTGGTACAGCTATATCATCAATCTGTGTTGTATGACTAAAGGAAAGTTCATAACAATGTCCCATAGGGCGCACACATACGGCATCCGATTCTCTTTCTGAT
>CBFGNI010000219.1:0-4657 GCA_965650105.1 uncultured bacterium
TACAAAGTACCATTGGCTATCGGTAACGCGGGTTGCTGGTGCATCCTGGTACATTGTAGATCCAAAGCCTGCCTGTAGCTGTTCCAGCGTCGAGTCGAAAGCGCTGCAATCTCCGCCATCGTTTGTATTGTCTGAAAAGCGCATGTAGTAAGCACCCGGGGTAGGGTCGTCGTAAGCTTTGTCAAGAATATCAGTGCCCTGGCACTCGTAGCGCCAAAAGCCATACATGTTTACCAGTGCTACCATGGTTATCTGGGCATCAGTTTCAAGAAGTGCAGATGTAGGTATCTCAACATAACTGCTCGTGCCATCGAATACCATTGCCTTATTGGGCCTGTTACGAAAATCTGTTGTACGGGTGAGGTTAACAACAGTGCTGCTGTGGTTCATATTGCCACTCACATCGGCCACTGTGGTAATGGCAGCTGTGCCGGTGGTATTGAAGTCGTAACGGGCAATAAGGTTGGTAATGTTACCGGGGTACAGGGTTTGTGCCTGCGCGGCCAGGCCGCCTAATAAGGCAACTGATAGGGTCAATAGTTTTTTCATTTACAAAGTTTTGATAAAGATATATATATACAACCATTATACTAATACATGGTTGGATTTTACGCCGTATTTCACAAAAACATACTGTAATGAACCTTTTACACCTAACACATAATCGCAAAGTTGCAGGCAGAACACACTTTTAAGAATAGAGAAGAAATTGTATCATTGCCATGTTACACGAAAACCCTATGTTCATATACATAATAGGCAAGCGTAGCGCTTGCATCCAAAAATATATAGATAAAGAGATTGCTTGCCCCGCCTGTAACGAGTACCAATTGGAAGTAAAAGTATACCGCCCCTATACACATGTGATGTTTATACCCTTTTTGCCCGATGGCGATAAAACTGCCGAGATACGATGCAGGAACTGTGGCGAGCCTTACAATATGTATGTTACCCAGCAGGCTTATGCTGCAAAGGCTAAAACACCTTTGTACCTATACTCTGCTTTATTAATCATCGTATTAGGCCTTTTGTGCGTGTTTGGTTTTCTGTATATAAGAGACAGGAAAAGAGATAGCTATGTTGCGGCGCCTATGGTGGGCGATGTGTATTCGATAGAGCAGCGCAGCGAAAATGGTTTGCGCTACTACCTTTTAAAGATAAAAGCAATAAGTGGCGATACGCTGTTTACCTATCACACTAATTACAGCTACGCACGGGTAGATGAGCCATTGGTAGCGGACGACTATTTTGTGAAAGATGACGTATTGCTATATAGTAAAACGGAAATGAAGCAATTGCGCACTAAGGGCGTACTTACCACGGTGCAGCGTGGTTACTCCATATCGCAGCACTACGACCGTGAACAGTAAATACCGGTAAGCCGTTATCCTGATTTTGAAAATATTATTAGCACACTCCCGCAAAGTAAAATGAACAAACAAGTAATACTGATAGTGCTGATTGTTTTGGCTACCGTTGCCGCTATAGGCGGGTTGCATGTTTACAGAACCGGCCAAACAGCAAGGTATATTGCCCACCCTAAAACCGGAGATGTATATACGCTGACAAATACATGGGAAGATATAGGTACCAGGTATTATTTTTTGAAGGTGGGCCGTATAAATGGCGATACACTTTTCATGTATCATTCCGGCATGAGTTACGATACACAATACGGCCCATTGGCCGAGGACGACTATTTTGTAAAAGATGAGGTACTGTTTTATAACAGGGCTGCCTTAAAAGGTATGTACGATAAAGGGGTGCTTATATTGGCAGAGCGCGATTATCCGCTCTCAACGGGCTACAATCGGGAACAGCCACCTTCTACGCTTCTTCTTGATGATAATAAGAAACCCCTTAACTAATGTGTTTCCAGCTCGGCGTAGTCTCCGGACAACGTCGCACAGGCAGTAAATCTCCGGATTTACATAATACTAACACCTAACCCATAATCGCAATGACAGGAGCACACCTTCGCAAGTACTCCTATGGTCATAAAATTGTCATAAGGCAATTATTGTTCATTTGTTGGAATGATATTTTAGGTTGTGGCATACAAATCATTGTGTATCATGGGCACTTATATTAATCCGAATAATGATAATAATAACAATAGTCATAACGACTATTCGGTAGAGCGTTTCGAAAGAGAAACCGGGCTGGTTTACAGCCGCAATATGGAAACCTACCGCCAGTGGAAGCTGAACAAGCTGATAAATATTACCTCCCAAACTATGGCCCGCCTCAATCAGGTGACTGATAAAATACACGAAGCCTGCAAACAGCATAAGCGCAGTCTGTAACACCGCCTATTTTCCCCAATATTATTACATACTTGTACTGTAACAAGTGGCGCACCGCCATTTGCTCTTTAGCCCGATATACACACTATTCTCAAGCATTGATGTGTGTGGTATCTATGTATTCATTACATTGATTTTCAGCTAGTTAAGGTTAAATTAACGGTTTGTGGCACGGTTTATTTTTACTATTAAGTAGCTGTACTGCTTTTAAAAAGATAAAGCGCAGACCGGGGTTTTTGATGAAAGGTGCTGGCCGTACCTTAGAGATAATACCTTCGGTCTTGCGTTTTTTTATTCTCTTTTCTGCATGTAGTGCAATAGGCTATGGGCGATGTTGGCTTAATGAAGGCTAACGAGTTATATACATGAAATTTATAGCAAGGCTGCACTTGCGTTTTGTTTGTTTTTTATAATAATTATTGTAAAAACAAATAATACGCGTACCTTGCATCTGTCGATCCGACATTTTCTATTCCAAGCGTTACGCCGCTACACTTTCAATAGTTTAATGCCTTTTTTAAAATTATAGCGCAGGCCTGGGCTTTGTGAAAGGTGCCTGGCCGTACCCATAAGTATTGCTTATTGCCTGCGCTTATTACCACTACTGTACACTATGCCAAAGGGCTGATGGTACACAAAGCTTAAACAAATAACCGCGGCGTAAATATTTTAGCTCATGGTTACTCATACCGCAGCGCCCGAAGAAGAAGCACCTGCAAAATTCCACTGGATGGATGCCCTGATACTTGCTGTTATGCTGGTACTGGTGGTTACGGGTGCCTATATGTTGCTTAGCTAAAGCAGCATAATAATAATGACATTTTTAAAACAGAAGATATGAACAAACAAATAATGAAGCTGGCGCTAACGCTGGTGGCGGGCATGTTGTTACTGGTTGGTGCGGCTAACGCGCAACCTGCTTATAAGCTGAGTGGCGAAGGGCAATCGATAAAGATGTCTGGCACTTCTACCATGCACCAGTGGGCCATGTATTCCAGCACCTTCAGTGGCGATGCGCAGTTTAAGTTTAAAGCGGGCAAGGCAAATGAACTGGCTTCAATAAAGTCGCTAACGTTCGCACTGCCGGTCACCAGCCTGAAAAGCGGTGAGCGCAAGCTGGATAATAACGCGTACAAAGCATTGAAGACAGAAGAACACAGTAATATACTGTACAAGCTTACTTCAGCCACCATAACCGTTATGTCGGCCGATAACTACCTGGTAAAAACGCATGGCGACATGAGCATAGCAGGTGTAACAAAAAATATAGCGATGGATGTGTACTGCACCGTGAACGCCGATAAAAGCATTAGCTGCAAAGGCACTAACAAAATGAACATGAGTGACTATGATGTAACGCCCCCAACCTTTATGGCGGGTATAATGAAAACAGGCGATGCCATCACGCTCGATTTTACGGTGAGGTATAAGCAATAGAGGTTATTACAGTCAGGAGATCACAATAAAAGCAAAAAGATAGTTATGAATATAAAGTATAGCCTGGTGCTATTGCTGGGCATAGCGCCCGGCGTATTGCAGGCGCAGCAAGGTATGCAGTTCTTCCGCCCCAACGATATGAGGGGTATCAATATGTTTGAGCCCGCTAAGACCGATACCGTACCGTTCAATAACATGAAGGTGCGTGTAGGTGGCAATTTTACGCAGGATTTTCAATCTTTAAAACATGAGAATACTGCACTGCCAATAATGGTGGAAGATGTGAACACCAATAAACTGATGCCTATCACCAGCGGGTTTACACTGGCTATGGCCAACCTGAATATTGATGCGCAACTGGAAGATGGCATACGCATGAGCCTCACCATGTACCTGTCGGCACGGCACCATGAAGAAGCATGGGTGAAAGGCGGGTATGTGCAGATAGATAAACTGGCCTTCCTGAAAAGCGATGTGATAGATGAGCTGATGAAAAGCTTCACCATAAAGGCGGGCGCCTACGAAGTAGATTATGGCGACCAGCACTACCGCCGCAGCGATGGTGGCAATACGGTGTACAACCCCTTTACCGAGAACTATATAATGGATGAGTTTGCTACCGAAATAGGTGCGGAGGTATATTACCACCCTGCAACCAGCGGCTTTATAGCTATGCTGGGCCTAAGCAATGGCGCACTGAATCCTACCGTGGTGGCTACGCAAAAAATTGATACCCTTACGGGCAAGCTGAACCGTACCACACCGGCCATACATGGCAAACTGGGCTACGATAAGCAGGTAAGCAAAGACCTGAGGCTAAGGCTTACGGGTTCGTTTTACGTGGTGAAGAGCGCCAACAGCAATACGTTGTTCTGGGGCGACAGAACGGGCTCCCACTACTTTTTTGTAATGGA
>CBFGNI010000220.1:0-4654 GCA_965650105.1 uncultured bacterium
AGTTAGTGAAGATGAATACAACACCGGCATGTTTCAAAGTCAGCTTCAAAGCGTAACCGAATGGAACAGTGCTATTGTAAAAAACGAAGAATGCGCTATTGAAAAACTGTATGGTGCCAACATCGATATCATAGTTTTGGCAGGTAACTTCCCAAAGCTGAATGGCATTTTGAAAGCGCAATTTGCGAATGTGGAAGTTGTAGAGCTATCGGATGAAGCAATACCATACTTAGTTGAAACGGTAGAAGCTAAGATAGCAGAGCACAACAAAAGAGTAAGTAACAATTATGCTGTAAGAGACGATGCCTTCATGGGCTTTCACGCAGCAGAATAAACAATAAAAAAACAAGGAGACATATATTATGAAAAGGTCAGTAGAAAAAGTATTCGCGCGTCCCCCACGCTTCAACATGGTGGGCGATGGCTTCAGGGTGTATAATTATTTCCCTAATGGCGGTGGTGTTACACAAAGGCGTATTAGCCCATTCCTGATGCTCGATTTCGGTCCAGCATTCGATTTTGGCCCGTCTGATAAACCACGTGGTGTAGATGTTCATCCGCATAAAGGTTTCGAAACGGTGACCATAGCATATAAAGGCAGTGTGGCGCATAACGATAGCGCAGGCAATGCAGGTGTTATAAAACCTGGCGATGTACAATGGATGACCGCCGGTGCTGGTATACTGCATAAAGAATATCACGAAACTGAATTCTCTAAAAAAGGTGGTGAGTTTGAAATGGTACAGCTTTGGGTGAATCTGCCCGCAAAAGATAAATTGACAGCGCCTAAATACCAGGAAATAACTGCTGATAAAATGGGTAAGGTTGAATTGCCAAATGATGCAGGTATTGTCAACGTGATAGCAGGTTCTTTCAATGGTTCGAATGGCCCGGCAACTACATTTACCCCGGTAAATATGTTCGATATAAAATTGAACAAGGGCGGAGAGGTTGATTTTACATTATCAGCTACGCAGAATGCCGCTATACTGGTTATAGAAGGTAGTGCTGAAATAAATGGTGAGAATGCACCGACACACAGCTTTGTATTATTCAAAAACAATGAGGGTGAGGATGTGCACATCAAAACATCGGAAGGTGCGGTATTGCTGGTATTAAGCGGCGATCCGATAGATGAGCCAATAGCACAATACGGTCCGTTCGTAATGAACACACAACAAGAGCTGTACACTGCTTTCGAAGAATTTCAATCAGGTAAATTCGGACACTTATCATAACATAAAGGCTGCAACTAATACTTGCAGCCTTTAACTTTAATATATCAAACCAACACCCATGCAAAAATCTATTGAACATATACTACTAGGCCGCGAGAAATATATAACTGAAGAAGAAACAGTGTTACAGCCTTTACCTCATAAAGATTTCCGGTTCGCCAATCCGTTTATAGTCCTGCACCACAAGCTGCCCCAGGTTATTGAGCCAGGTTCAAAAGGCCGTATCCATCCACATCCGCACAGGGGCTTTGCGCCTGTTACTTTTATGTTGCAAGGTGAGGGCTATCATAAAGACAATGCAGGTCACGATGAAACCATAGGCGCCGGTGGTGTGCAATGGATGTTTGCAGGTAAGGGCTTACTACATAGCGAAGGCCCAACTGATAATATCTTAAAGACAGGCGGTACGCAGGAATTCATACAACTATGGATAAACGTACCGAAGGCTAATAAATGGGATGATCCTATTTACCAATCGGCAAATAGGGAAGAGTTGCCACAAGTACTCAAACAGCCCAATGTAAACATGCGTTTGGCAAGCGGTACCTATGACGGTGCAACAGGCCCTATGCAAACCATGACGCCTATTACAATGATAGTGGGTGAAATAACCGCCGGAGAAGAAGTAAACTTTACTGCGCAACCCGGTTGGTGGACATTGTTATATGTAGTTCACGGATCTGTATTGGTTAATACTGAGAATGAGATACAGGAACATCATCTGATAGTATTTGCTAAAGAGGGTGATGAGGTATCAATTAAAGCAACGGAGACCGCGCAAGTGCTTTTCTTATCCGCAGAGCCTATTGATGAACCTGTAGCTGCTAAAGACAACTTTGTAATGAATACTGCTGAAGAAGTAGAACAGGCGTTGCAGGATTATAAAGCAGGAAAGTTTGGCAAGCTGGATTATTAGATACTAATTTGTTCCAATGACGTTAATAGTTTTATATGTTTTGAGTATAGTGTTAAATGAGGCAATTTTCACCCAGAAAATAATAAAAAAAATAATTTCTATAATGGCCAATAGCATTGTCAATAAAACTAACAAACTTAATGCTCTGTCGAAAAAGGTATTTATTATTAATGGTAATGGCCAAGCAATAGATGCAATAATTCCCACAACTTTAGCGCTATTCACATCTGTTCTAATGTTTGCTTTTACAAATTCTTTTTCAACCGATCGGGTAATGCTAAATACTAATACGAAGTGCCAGATAAAATTAAAAAAAGGGATAAACAGCAACCAAACTAATCCGGGATTAAGTGAGCGATTTTCTGGAGAGATGCGAGACAATATTTTTGATAAACTAAGAACGTAAAGTATTCCAACGATGACAAAAGGTGCCAGGATTAGAAAAGCTAATATAAAGTGCATAGAATTTATAAAAAAACAAATAAAAGAAAAAGCGGCGGATAATCAAGTCCGTCGCCTGTAAAGATATAGAAGTTCTTTTTACCTGCTGTAATTAGGTGCCTCTTTAGTGATGACGATATTGTGCGGATGGCTTTCCGCCATACTTGCCGAAGTGATGCGGACAAACTGAGCATCATCCTGCAAAGCCTTGATATCTTTAGTGCCGCAAAGTCCCATACCGGCGCGCAAGCCACCAACAAACTGTTGAACGATCTCGCTAACCATGCCCTTATAAGGTACACGGCCTACAATGCCTTCCGGTACCAGCTTCTTAGAGTCAGCTTCACCATCCTGGAAGTAACGGTCTTTCGAACCTTCCTGCATAGCTTCTAATGAACCCATACCACGGTATGATTTGAACTTACGTCCTTCGAAGATGATGGTTTCACCTGGGCTTTCTTCAGTACCTGCAAACACGGAACCTGCCATGATAGCCGATGCACCTGCTGCGATGGCTTTCACCATATCGCCTGTATAGCGGATACCGCCATCGGCAATAACAGGGATGCCTCTGCGCTTCAATGCATTGGCTGCTTCCATAACGGCTGTAAGTTGGGGAGCACCTGCACCGGTCACGATACGTGTCGTACAGATAGAGCCTGGCCCAACACCTACCTTCACGGCATCGGCCCCTGCATCGGCCAGTGCTTTCGCACCTGCCGCTGTGGCAACGTTGCCTGCTATAATAGGTATGGTCTTGAAGTTGGCCTTCACCTTCTTCAGCATATCGAGTACGCCTTTAGAGTGGCCGTGTGAGCTATCTAATGCCAGAACGTCAACACCGGCAGCCCTTAAAGCTTCAGCGCGTTCCATAACATCTTTGGTGATACCGATAGCAGCACCTACTAAAAGGCGGCCCGAACTATCCTTGCCTGCATTGGGGTGGCTCTTCAGGTTCTGTACATCGCGGAAGGTTATCAGGCCCATTAGCTTGCCTTTCTTATCAACTATAGGCAGTTTCTCTATCTTGTATTGCTCCAGTACACCTTCTGCCTTTTGCAGGCTGGTGCCCAGGGCGGCTGTTACCAGTTTGTCTTTGGTCATTACATCCTTCACCAGCTTCTTGTGGTTCTTCTCAAACCGCATATCGCGGTTGGTAAGGATGCCTACCAATATGTTGTTCCTGTCAACTATGGGTATGCCGCCTATACGGTTCTCGCGCATCAGCTTTATCGCGTCGCCAACTGTAGCTTCTGGGTGCAGCGTTACAGGATCAACTATAAGGCCATTCTCACTGCGTTTTACCTTGCGCACCTGTTCCGCCTGGCGTTCGATGCTCATGTTCTTATGCAGTATGCCTATTCCCCCTTCGCGGGCAAGGGCAATAGCCAAAGGAGCTTCAGTAACGGTATCCATTGCGGCGGAAACCATAGGAATGTTAAGGCGTATTTCTTTAGTTAATTGGGTGGATAAGCTTACCTCGTTGGGCAATACTTCGGAGTAGGAGGGCATCAGCAGTACATCGTCGAATGTAAGGCCTTCGCCATAGAACTTAGATTTTGCAGCCATGTGCAAAGGTATAACAACTCCGGCAAAAATGAAAAATAGGTTTTAGATATAGCCTGATAAACGCTATTCCTTTGTATTTTGGCCATTCAAAAACAAGCTTGGGTGCATACAAACTCACAATTAGCATATCAACCATTAGCCGAACAGGATGCCTGGCAGCTGACTGCATTGAAAGAACAATTGGCTTATCTCGCTACCCATTCGCCATTTTACCAAAGGTTGTTTAAGGAACATAAGGTAGATGTGAGTAAGATAAATTCGTTGAGCGACCTACAACAATTGCCTGCTACTTCGAAAACGGATATGCAATTACATAACATGGATTTCTTATGTGTGCCGAAGGGACAGGTGAAGGAATATACAGCGACATCGGGTACTATGGGCAGCCCGGTTACGATTGCTCTTACAGCTAACGACCTTAAACGACTTGCTTATAACGAACAGCAATCGTTCACTATTGCTGATGGTAAGGCGGAAGATACTTACCAAT
>CBFGNI010000221.1:0-4615 GCA_965650105.1 uncultured bacterium
GTTCCTGTCACCGAACTACCAAAGGTAATCGCCGTTGTTGCCGCACCATTACATACCGATTGGTTAGATACCGCATTGACTGTTGGCGTTGGCTTTACTGTTATAGTAAATGTATCTGGCGTACCGGGGCAACCATTAGCAGTTGGTGTAACAATAATTTGCGCTGTAACCGGTGCCGATGTTGCATTAGCCGCAGTAAATGAGGCAATATCACCACTGCCGCTCGCAGCAAGGCCTATTGATGTTGTATTATTTGTCCAGCTATAAGTAGTACCTGCTACTGCACTGCTGAAACTGATAGCTGTTGCAGCGTCTCCATTACATACTGATTGATCGCTGGTTGCAATGACTGATGGTGTTGGCTTCACGACTATCATAAAGGTATCGGGTGTGCCTGTACAAACTATTGATGCTGCATATTCTATTAAAACATACCCATTACCGGTATTAGTACCTTCAATATTAGTTTGTGATGCACCTATGTTATAAGAGCCACCTCCGCCACCAGGACCAAAATTGCCACCCGCACCGCCACCAGAGTACCCTCCTCCACCACCAGATATACCATAAATACCACTGGCACCACCACCACCACCAAGACCCCAGCAACCGTTTGCACTACTGCCATTTGTACCAAAAGAGCCTAATAGCCCGGCATCTACTCCATTACCTCCTCTACCATTAACACCTGAATTAAAGACATCCCCGCCACTTGCACCGTTAATACCTGCGGTACCCGAAGTAAATGACCCGGTACCTGGCCCGCCAGGCATAGCAGTATTAGTGGTAACACCATCAAAACCCGCATAAGAATACGGTGAACCGCCTCCACCGGCTCCTGCTGCTATTAACAAGGTGCCGCTCCTTACTACACCCGAACCGCCGCCGCCGCCGCCGGTTTGATAATTATCATTACCTTTTCCCCCAACAACCACTTGTAAAACATCGCCAGGGGTTACACTAAAGAGACCCGACATGATTGCGCCTTTACCGCCAGGTGTAACTCCGGAGAAGCCTGCGCCACCTTGTGCACCAGCCGCTGTAATTTTTACCGTAGTGTAGCCGGCCGGAACCGTCGCAGTTTGTAATGAGCCAGTATAAGCAAAACTATCTTTAATAATATTGGATGTATTAATTGACGGAGTAACTATAACGGTTGCAACCGCATCAGTTATAGTTGCATTTACTGCTGTAAAAGCACTGATATCGCCAGTACCACTTGACGCTAAACCTATTGATGTATTATTATTTGCCCAGCTATAATCATTACCAACAGAGCCACTAAAATTGATGGCAGTTGTTGAAGTATTATTACATAATACCTGGTCGCCTGTTGCCACAATTGTAGGTGTTGGATTTACTTGTATAAAAAAGGTATCAGGCACACCAGTACACCCACCTGCCGAAGCCGTAACAATAACACGCGATGAAATAGGCGATGTAGTATTATTTGTACCTGTAAATGAAGCAATATCACCACTGCCGCTTGCAGCAAGGCCCGTAGCGGTGTTATTATTGGTCCAGGTATAGGTAGCTGAAGGCGAAGAACTTGTAAAAGTTATGGCTGTTACAGATTCATTATTACAAACTGTTTGATTACTTACCTCGTTCAAAAGAGGTCCGCCAAGTGTATTTCCTGAAGCTGTAATGGTAGCGCCGGAAGCGATCCAGTTGGAAGTGGAACCTGATAATGCGAAATTATTCAATGTGCCATTGAAAGCATTGCCTGATATATCAGATAAAGTTGTTATGCCAGTATTTGTACCCGCAGCAGTGCCGTGATTGAAATGATAATTAACAGCAAGGCTGGCCTGCGCAACTGTAAAGCTGTTATTCATATTACTTAATATCTCACAATCGGTACGGGCAGCGCCCCATACCCGTAGCTCATCTATAGCGCCGGTAAAATATTGGAAACCACCCGGCCTGCTACCTACCGTCATCAACCCGTCGGTACCGGTTGAGGAACTGCCACCACCTACAGTTGGCTGAAGTGTTCCATTAAAAAAGACTTCAGGCGTATTTGTTGCCGAGGTCCAACGGGCAGCAATATGAGACCATGTATTAATAGGTATAGATGATGTTGTTGCTACGCTATAAGTAACCCCACCAGATATCACATAAAAATAGATAACATTACCAATGCCAGTACCTAATGAAACAAAATTGCTTGTGTTTGGCTGAGCAAAGAAAATACGCTGGAAAGCTGAACCACGCGGGTACACCCACGCCTCGACCGTAAAGTTATTTGAGCCGGGATTACTAAAAAATGAAGGCAGAGTGCTACTAACAACCATATCGTTATTGCCATCAAAATCTAATGCGTTCCCGGAGTACTGTGCTTTAACAGAAAAAAAACTGAGCACTAAGAGAGTGGATAAAAAGATGCTTTTAGTCATAGGTATAGTTTGTGTAAAGTATTATAGACTTACTATGTAGCAAGTATGTACAATGTGTATACAAGAAACACATCGCAAAGAATATAAAAAAAACATTAAAATCAAAGCACTTAATATCTATATACTAATGAATTACAAATTGATAACGTTGCTTATTGCGATAACAAGCTATATATTTATGGTAGCAAATACCTTGATTTGAAGAAACTTATTACTGTTGTTATACTATTGCTGATTGCAATAGCCCCGGCTACAGCCCAGCCGGAAATACCATCATTACTTAATGAACTAAAAAGTAAACCTGCTGACACTGGTAAAGTAATCCTCTATGGCCGTGTGGCTACTGCCTATGAATTTAAAAATGCCGATTCAGCTATGTTTTATATTCATAAAGGCCTTGAGCTGGCAAGGAAAATCAAATCTGAGGTTGGAGAAGGGCGGTTGCTGCAACAGACGGGTATTTTTTATTTCAGGCACGGCGAGCTGGATACAGCCGAGATGTACTTTAAGCAGGCTATGGCCATTTTCCAGAAAAACAGTTACCGTAAAGGAATAGCTCTTTGTTATAATAGTATGGGGGTTATACAAGGGCAACGCGGCAATTACACTTTGGCTGTTAAAGATTTTCTGTCCGCCTTGAAAATATTTAAGGAGGATAAAGATGAGCAGGGCGAAATGGAGACTTATATAAAACTAGGTCTGGCCAATGAACTAAGCAAAAATGTAAACGAAGCCCTGAAATACTACACCCAGGCAAAAGCAATATGCGATAAATACCCTCCATCGAAAATGACCATAACACTGCTCAACAATTTGGGTATTTTGTATGGCAAAAAAGGTGATTACCATAAAGCCCTGGAGTATTTTGAAGAAGGGATAAAGCTGAGTAAAAATATAGAATTTAGTACGGTGCACATAGGGCTTACTACCGATGCCGGTAATGCGTATAGCCGCCTTGGCGACAAAAAACGTGCACTAAAAAATTACCAGGAATCGTACAAAAATGCTGTAAAATACAATTTGCCGGAAGAAGAGGCACATGCTCTTGTAAACATGGCTTCAAACCTTGACAGTGCACATTGGGCCCAGGGCATACCCTACCTGAAAAGAGCCATGGAAATTGCCAAGAACATTAAGCAGGATGGCCTATTAACCGATGTGTACCATGCAATATCGGAAGTATATGCAGTGGGGGGAATGTTTAAAGAGGCTTATGGCAATGCGGTTATTTATCACAATATGTCCGACTCTATAATGAGTGTGCAACGGTCGAGTGAGATAGCTGAGATGCAAGCAAAATTTGATCTGGGAATATCAGAAAATAAGATTCAACAACTTGAGATTACCAACCAAAAAACAACTATGCAGCGAAATATGGTAATTGTTGCCATAGCTGCTATTTGCATTATCATTTGCATCTTGTTTTTTTCCTACACAAGAGTAAACAAACTGAATAAAGAACTACGCGCATCGAACCATGTTAAAGACAAATTGTTCTCTGTAATAGGGCACGATCTTCGATCGCCAATAGGAGGAATTGTACAAACACTAGAGCTATTAGATAGCAATATGCTGACTAAAGAAGAAAGCCAGGAAGTGATAAAAGAACTAAAAAGCAGAGGTGAAGGTGCCTATGAAATACTTAACTCGATGCTGTTATGGGGTAAAGCACAACTGCAAGGTACAAACATTACAATGGTTAGTTTCGACCCTAAGTCGCATATTGAAAAAACGATTCAATCTTTAACCAAACAAGCGCAAGACAAAAACATTGACATACGTAATACGATTCAAGGTGAGTTAACATTGAATGCCGATGCAGATCATTTCGATTTTATACTACGAAACTTAATTTCAAACGCTATAAAATTCAGTTATGAATCGAGCACAATAGAAATAGGCGCACGCGCTACAAACGATAAAGTAGTTTTTTCAGTCAGCGATCAGGGTATTGGTATCAGCCCTGCTGCCCAACAAGATTTCATACACACCAACCTAGAGGTAACATACGGTACCAAGGGCGAGAAAGGCACAGGCATTGGCCTGCTGATGATAAAAGAATATGTTGTAGCCAACGGTGGCAGGCTTTGGTTTGAAAGCGTTGAAGGAAAAGGTACAACCTTTTACTTTTCGCTTACCGGCAATATTACAGCAGTATCTGCAAGCGTGACATCGCAGGCATCTGTCGGTTAATTTAAGTATTTCGTTAGTTACAA
>CBFGNI010000222.1:0-4614 GCA_965650105.1 uncultured bacterium
ATGTAAACTATCCTAATGCTGCCCGCGATAATAATATTGAAGGCCGTGTAAACGTTCAGTTCGTTGTTAACGAAGATGGGACTATTAGCGGTGCGAAAGTAGTAGGTAGCAAAAGATATGGTGGCGGGCTTGAAGACGAAGCGGTACGCGTAGTTTCATCAATGCCTAAATGGAAGCCAGGTAAGCAAAACGGCCGTGCTGTAAAAGTTTATTTTACGCTGCCAATCACCTTCAGACTTGAGTAATTTTTAATACAATGATTTTAATAAATACCGTACGCAACCGTGCGGTATTTTTTTGCCCGTAAGCGGCTTGTAATTATTATCAGCTATTAAATATCCATAATGGCAGCGCTGGTTTTTCGTGGCATACTAATGCTTGAGAATAAACGTTATAAACAACAGTGTTGAAAGCAGGCAAGAAGTTGAATTAATGTATTTTTACATAATAGTTAACACGATGGTGAATTATATTCACGCAAATTTTCTAACCAACATCTTTCAGGTATAAATGAAAAACGCATCATTAGCGCTTAGCGCAATAGCATTAGTAGGGGTCATTGTATTGTTTGGCATGCAAATGTCTGGCGGCAAGGGTTCATCGTCGAAGACAGCATCATCAGCGCCCAAAGAGGATGGCGGTGTGCGCATTGCATACGTAAATATTGATACGCTGGAAGCCAACTATACATACCTGAAAGCAAAAAAAGAGGAGTTTATGCAGCGCCAGCAAAGCATGAATGCTGAACTGGAACGTTCTTTCCGCCAATACGAAACAGACAGGGATAATTTTCAGCGTAAAGTACAGGCGGGTACTATATCGCAAGCAGAAGGCGAAGCTACCATGAAGAGGCTGGGACAAATGGAGCAAAGCCTGTATGCGCGTAAAGAATCGATGGCACAGACCCTGATAAAAGAGCAGGATGAATTCAATCAAAATCTGCAAGACCAATTGGAGGCATACCTGGAAGACTACAACAAGGAGAAAGGGTATGATTATATATTATCGTATTCGCGTTCAGGCTCAATACTGTACAAAAACAAAGCACTTGATATTACCGATGATATAATAAAAGGCATGAACGGCAGTACACCGAAAAGCGATACAACAACGAAAAAGAAATAGTAATTTTCTTTTTCTAAATCTCGTCTTTATTGGAAAACAAAGCTCATTTTCATCGTTCGCTTACATTGCTGGATGGTGCATTGCTGGTAATTGGCTCTATGATAGGGTCGGGTATATTTATTGTAAGCTCGGATATAGCCCGCAATGTAGGTAGCTCCGGCTGGATGATCGTTATCTGGCTGCTATCAGGATTTATAACACTGGCTGCAGCACTTAGCTATGGCGAATTGAGTGGCATGTATCCGCAGGCCGGGGGGCAATATGTGTATCTGCGCGAGGCTTT
The DNA here is from genome assembly GCA_965650105.1 of uncultured bacterium. GTDB lineage: Bacteria > Bacteroidota > Bacteroidia > Chitinophagales > Chitinophagaceae > Polluticoccus. Next base: position 1,409 of record CBFGNI010000222.1, read on the forward strand.
CGGCAAGTTATATGGGTTCTTATATGGCTGGGCTTTTTTTGCCGTAATACAAACAGGTACTATTGCTGCCGTAGGGGTTGGCTTTGGCAAATTCACCGGCTATATTATTCCATCTTTAGGTGAAGAAAATATATTGTACGGCCCTGTACAATTAGGTTTTATCAGCAATTTTAAAATAACGGCTGCACAGCTAACGGGTATAGGTACCATCGTTTTTTTAACCTTTCTGAATACCCTGGGCGTAAAGAGCGCTAAGTGGATACAGTTCATATTCACCTTTGCTAAAATAGCAGCTATGGCTGCTTTAATAGTATTTGGCTTTATACTGGTGCGCGATGGTATAGCATGGAATGGTAACTGGGATACCGCATGGATGCCAAGAAAAGTAACCATAACACCGGACCTAATCAGCCATCAATCTTTAGATACTGCTGCACTTGTAATAGCAATATGTGTATCGATGGTGGGTGCATTGTTTAGCAGTGATGCCTGGAATAATGTGACCTTTATAGCAGGCGAGATAAAACGCCCTGAAAAGAATATAGGGTTAAGTTTGTTTATAGGTACGGTAGTGGTAACCCTGCTTTATGTATCGATGAATTTCATGTACCTGAATGTGATGAGCATTAATGAAATTGCCAGTGCACCATCGGATAGGGTAGCTCTTGCTGCTGCGTTGAAAGTATTTGGCTCTGTGGGTACTATTGCTATCGCGGTACTTATCATGGTATCTACATTCGGCTGTAATAATGGTTTGATATTATCTGGTGCACGTGTGTACTACACCATGGCTAAAGACAATTTGTTTTTGCCTTCAGCTGGTAAACTGAACAGCAAAGGTGTGCCTGGCAAAGCATTGTGGATGCAATGCATGTGGGCTTGTGTATTGTGCCTTAGCGGCCAGTATGGTAATCTGTTAGACTTCATCATCTTCACCGTGTTATTGTTTTACATACTTACCATTGCGGGTATATTCAAACTTCGCCAGACAAAGCCTGATATGCCTCGTCCGTACAAGGCGTTTGGTTATCCATTTATACCATTGCTGTATATTCTTCTGGCATCGTTCATTTGTGTGGTACTGCTGCTTTATAAGCAAGAATATACATGGCCGGGATTGATCATTGTACTGATCGGTATCCCGATATATTATTATCTCAACAAGCGTAATACAAATAATGCATAGGCAGGAGTTAGCGGATCTATTTGAGGGGATGAGGCAACTGCATGTAGTGGTTGTGGGCGATGTAATGCTGGATAAATACTGGTGGGGCGATGTAGAACGCATGTCGCCGGAAGCACCTGTGCCTGTGGTTAGTTTAAAGAAAAGAGAAAGTAGGTTAGGTGGCGCAGCTAATGTAGCATTGAATTGTAAAGCACTTGGTGCGAAGGTTACGCTGGCAAGCGTATTGGGTGATGATTATGAGGGGAAGGTACTGGATAGCCTTACCAAAGAAGCAGGTATCAATACATTATTTCAGCACAGTAAGCATAGGCCTACCGTTACGAAGACCAGGGTGATAGCGCACGATAAACATGTAATGCGCCTGGATGATGAAGTAACTGAAGATCTGTACACTGAAGAAGAGCATCCTTTTATAGATATGGTACTGCGGTTTTTGCAGATAGAGAAACCGGATGTATTGATATTTGAAGATTACAATAAAGGTGTGCTTAAGGAGAATGTGATAAACCGTATAACGGAGCATTGCAATCATCTTGGTATCATTACTGCTGTTGACCCTAAGTTGAAAAACTTCTTATCTTATAAACACGTTACTATCTTCAAGCCTAACCTGAAAGAAGTACGGGAAGGATTGGGCGTATCTGTTGCTAATGTAACTGCAGAAGAATTAGCCGGAGTCCACGGTCAACTAAAGAAAGCATTAAACCACGAAATCACCTTTATTACCCTTTCTGAAAAAGGCGTTTATTATAATAATGGGCAAGCAGGTATGTTGCCCTCTCATTTACGTACAATAGCTGATGTGTCGGGTGCGGGTGACACAGTTATAGCTACCGCAGCTATAGTGTACACGCTAACCAAAGATGCAGGTTTAATGGCTGCAATTTCGAATATAGCAGGTGGTTTAGTTTGTGAGCAGGTAGGGGTAGTGCCTATAGATAAGCAGGCACTTCTAGAAGAGTGCCAACAATTACTAGCATAAATGTTTCCCAGTCTAAAATAAAAAAGCTCCATATAGTTACGGAGCTTTTTTATTTTAGAAAATCAAGTTAGCTGATATTAACGTACGTCCTTCATCCATTTCTTAAGCAATGGAGATAGTATAAGCAGGAATACGCCACAGCCTACAGATACATACGCTATGGTCTGGAATACACTAGTATAGATAGGTAGTGATGCAACAGGGTCGATGACAGTTGTTCCTGCACCTTCCTGCGGTACTGCCATCATAGTACCTACAAGGCCAGCTACATACTGACCAAAGGCACTGGCAAGAAACCACATTCCCATCATCAAACCTACCATTTTAGCGGGCGATAACTTAGTGATCATTGATAAACCAATAGGTGATAAGCAAAGCTCACCGCAAGACATTACAAAGTACCCAACTACAAACATGCCTAATGATATTTTACCATCTACAGCTGAGTGCCCTGCTATAACGAAAATGTAAAAACTAAGACCAAGCAATATAAGACCTAGCGCAAACTTGATAGATGAATTTGGTTCCAGTCTTTTATTGGCCAGTGCTATCCATATGTATCCGAATATCGGGCTTAAGAATATAACCCATACAGGGTTTACAGAGTTATTAACAGCAGCAGAAGACAGCTCAAGACCAAAGAAATTCATGTTTACGTTGCGGTCGGCAAAAAGGTTAAGTGAACCACCACCTTGCTCGTAAAAGCCCCAGAATAATATAGAGAATATAGTAAGAACCAATGCTGCGAATATTTTAAGACGAGCCTCTAGCGGCTCTTTACCCGCCAGGTATAAGATATAGCCCAGCGATAACAAACCGAATGGTACGAACACGGCACCCATTACTTTATAGTAATACAACAATGCAGCAAATACAGGTATAGCAATAACGCTGCCTATAAATACCATACGCTCTTTGCTTTTTCTATCTGTATCGTCGCCTACGGTTACCAGCATTTCGGTTTGGTTATCTTGTGGCAAGTCAGCCATATCGCCCATTACTATCTGGTCTTTACGTTTCCTGGTGGGTGGCAAACCT
>CBFGNI010000223.1:0-4598 GCA_965650105.1 uncultured bacterium
GGTAAGTAAAGAACGCTTTGAAAAAGCGATTAATAAATGGTTAGCGCAAGCTGCAACAAGTATGCAAACACAAACAGTGCATGATATTCTTACTAATAATGTGTATGAAGGTTATCAACATAGAATAGTGGTAAAAGATAATGGTATGATACGCATTATACCGGCACAGGACATACATTATATTGAAGCAAATGATGATTATGTGAAAATTGTAACTGAAGATGGCAGTTACCTTAAAAAAAGTACCTTAAGTCATATAGAACAAAGTCTTGATCCACAACAATTCATACGTGTACATAGATCTTATTTAGTGCCTGTTACACAGCTTTCTAAAATAGAGCCATACGAAAAAGAAAGCCACGTTGCACTGCTGCATTGTGGCTCTAAAGTATTGGTAAGTAAAAGCGGGATGGCTAAACTGAAATCAGTATTAGGCTGGTAATATCGCTATTATATATTCTTCATAAATTCTGTAACGCTTTCCATAACATGGGTTATTTGTGCGTCATTTAATCCATGGTGGCATGCCAGCAACATACCTCCGCGCATTACTTTGTCAGATTCAGGATAACCACCTTTTGCTGCTTTATGAGGTTGGTTTTTGAAACCTGGCTGACGTAAAATATTACCCGTAAATACTGTACGTGTTTGTATATTTCTTTTTTCAAGGAATATTTGTAAGTCGCGGCGTATAAAAGGTGCTGTTTCGCGTATGGTAACTGCGAATGCCAGCCAACCTGTACGTGAGTTAGGCAATTGCTTAGGTAATATAAAATACTCCTCATATTGGCTAAAGAACTCACGCATACGTTTATAGTTTGCAGTACGCGTATCAATATTCTGGGCTAACTTATTTAACTGAACAATGCCAAAAGCTGCACCCATTTCAGATGGTTCTATATTATATCCGGGTTCTTCAAAAACAAATTTAGCATCGTAAGGAATGCCTTCTATTTCTACATTGAACCGGTTCTCTATTTTTTCAGATTCTACAAATAAAGAAGAGCTACGGCCCCAGCTGCGCAATAATCTACCACGATCATAATATGCATCGTTATTTACACATAGCATACCGCCATTGCCTGCGCAATTTATAATGTGTGAACCATAAAAGCTTGTCGTGCTCATGTCGGTAAAACGACCTGAAGAAGATCCGTCAATTTCAGCTCCTAATGTATCGGCTGAATCTTCCAATAAAAATAAATTGTGCTTGTCTGCTATTTCACGAAGGCTTCTCCAGTCGGGTAGGTTACCCATGAGGTTAGGTATAATCATCGCCTTTGTTTTCGGCGTTATCATTTCCTCTACTTTATTTACGTCAAGGTTATAAGTTCCTTCTTCTACATCTACAAATGCCGGAATCCAACCCTTTTTTACTTGTGGTGCTACTGTTGTTGAGAATGTGAGTGCGGGGGTTATTATCTCGGCGCCTTTTTCATAGTCTAAAAGGTCGGCAGCAAGATAAAGGGCTGAAGAACCACTATTGACCATTATGCCATAATTTTTAGCATACAGTTTTGCTATGCGTTCTTCCATTTCACGTACATTCTTACCCATTTGGGTAGAGGTACGCAGCACATTTACTACTGCTTCAATTTCTTCTTCCCCGTGAACAGTTTTGCCATAGGGTACGTGTATGTAATCTGTCTGTAACATTTTTTATGTGTTATATTGTGGAATGCGAATGTAATATATACGTTGCAAATTAGTTAGTTAATGATTTCTCAAAATATGAGTTTAACCTATACTATTTGTTTTGTCTGATTGTGCTGGAGCCTGGTGCAGGTGAAGCCATAGGCGCAGGTATAGGTGGGGTAGCCAGTGCTGTTGGGTCGCCATCAGTATTCAGCTCTACCACTTCGAAGCCAAGCTTTTTTATGTTGTTCATAACTTTTGCTTTATCCCCTACTAGTAGAATGTTTATGTTGTCAACATCCGGAGCATATTGTTTTATGATCGGTTCCAGATCGGCTACAGTCAATTTGTTCAATAGTTCATTTTGTTTTTTAGGGAAATCGGCAGAAAGGTTATATTCTAGAATATTTGATAGAAAGCCAGCTTTTTGATAGCCAAGCTCATATTTCCTTGCTTCGCTTTGGCCAATGGACATTTGTGTGAACTTTAATTCTTCGGGGGTTAAACCATTGGTTTTATACGTTTTCATTATTGAGACTATATCAGCCAAAGCACTATCAGTAGCATTAGCCTTTATACCAGCGCTGAAAAAATAGCTGCCTGTATGTTTATCGGCTGTATAGGCGCTACGGGCACCGTATGTCCAACCTTTATCTTCACGAAGATCAAGGTTTAAGCGGCTGTTAAAGGCACCACCGAAAGGATAGTTGATAATGGATGTTTTATAATGATTGCCTAAAGCATCGTAAGTATTATTGGTTACATAGCCAATGCGGAATTCTGTTTGTGCAGCATTCGGCACATTGATGAAAAAGATTTTAGTTTTTCCTGGCATGGGAACTTTGGCAACCTGTGGCAGGATGATTTTTGTTGCTGGCAATTGCTGTACAAAGTCAATAGCTGCCAGAGCTTGCTTTTCTTCAATATCACCCACAATTATTGCTTTGGCCCCGGTTTTTGAAATGAAGTTCTTGTAGTAATTGTTGATGTCCGATAATTGTATGTTCTCAACTGTTGCTTCAGTACCCTGGTGTGGCCAGCCATATACGCTGCCTCTGCCATACTGTATTTTACCAAAAGTATTACTTGCAATGAACGCTGCCCTGGTTTTTGAATTGCGTAAATTTTCTATAAGCTTACTTTTATTCCTAATAAAGGCGTCTTCGGTAAATTGGGGATGTAACAAACGCTCTTCTGCTAAAGCCATTGTTTTATCCAGGTTTTTTGCAAGTGTAGTAATTGATACTTGTATGTCATCAATTGTTGAGTACACGGATATACTACTACCAAGCTTATCGAGTGCTACACTAAATTGCTCGGCAGTATAATTTTTTGTGTCTTCCTGCATCATGGTGGCAAAAAGATTGGCGAGGCCGGCTTTATCGGCTGTTTCCATCATTTGCCCACCTTTAAATTGCAGGGTAATATTTATAATAGGTACTTCATTGGTTTTTGATCCTATAACCTCAATATTAGATGGCAGATCTTTACGCCAATATTCGGGAACTTTTACTACAGGATTAGTGCCGCTTTGAGGCGTCTTGCTACGATCAAAATTGTCTTTTGCTTTGTTGTATGTTAATGCATCATAACCATAGTTCGGTGCTTTATAACCTGTGTTTGATACTGTATAATTGTCTTTTCCTGCAATATTTTTTTCATCTCCCTTTACAGTTACACTGACTACAAGTGGATTTTGAGATTTTATATATTGGTTATATACGCGCATAACGTCTTCTTTTGTCACGTTTCGGTATCTCTGCAGATCTTTGCCAATATAATTTGCATTGCCTAAAAAGGTTTGGTAAGAAGCTAATTGCGATACTTTTCCCGAAACACTTTCAAGCCCGTATATCGTTTCTGCCTCACGACTATTACGGAATTTTTCTATATCGTCATCCGTTACACCGTTTTTCTCAAAATCGGCAAATATGTCCTGTACTGCTTTTTCAATATCAGACAGTTGTTTGCCTTTAAAGGGAATGATGCTTACAACCAGTTCACCTGAAAGTTCCGTGTTGCTCTGATACATTATAGAGTTAACGGCTATTTGCTTTTTATCCAGGTTTTTATAGAAATACGAGTCTTTGCCCCGACCAAGAATTTCAGCCAGACAATCAAGCGGAGCTTCATCTGAACTGTATGCAGGTACTGTTGGATATACTATACGAAGCATTGGTAATTTCGCATAATCATCCTTCATAGAAATATATCGTTTAGCAGATATTTTAGTCACGGGCACGCGCACAGGTGCAACTTCAGGTCCGCGTGGAATTGCCCCGAAATATTTTTCTGCAAGTTTAAGTACTTCGCCAGTGCTTACATCGCCACCAATCGTCAATACTGCGTTGTTAGGGCCATACCAGCGTAAAAAGAAGTTTTTAAGGTCGTTAGCATTTACGCTATTAAGATCTTCAATGTAGCCTATAGTAAGCCAGGAATAAGGATGGCCATAAGGGTATAGATTTTTGGCTGTCACTTCACTAACCAGGCCATAAGGTACATTGTCATAATTCTGGCCACGCTCATTCTTTACAGTTGCCCGTTGTACTTCAAATTTCTTTTGCGTAACAGCATCCAGTAAAAAACCCATACGGTCAGCTTCCAGCCACAGCATTTTTTCAAGCTGATTGCTTGGTACTGTTTCGAAATAGTTGGTGCGATCGCGGTTAGTAGTGCCATTTAGTGTGCCACCGGCTTCTGTTATTATTTTAAAATGCTGCTCATCGGCTACATTATCAGATCCCTGGAACATCATATGCTCGAAAAAATGTGCAAAGCCTGATTTGCCAATCTCTTCTCTTGCTGAACCAACATGGTAAGTAACATCTACATGTACAATGGGGTCTGAGTGATCTTCGTGCACAATGATAGTGAGGCCGTTGGGCAATTGATATTTTTCATAAGGTATTACCAATTCATCACCTTCCTTCGATATCTTTTCTATCAGTTTGGGTTGGGCA
>CBFGNI010000224.1:0-4594 GCA_965650105.1 uncultured bacterium
GAAAAACCACAGGTTAAAGTTGCAAGCATCTTCAGCCATCTTGCGGCAAGCGAAGATGAATCAGAAGACTCATTCACACAAATACAATCTGCCCGCTTTACCGAAATGAGTAATAGATTATTAGCTCAATTGCCATACAAGCCACTGCAACATTTATGCAACTCAGCAGGTATTGTGCGCCACCCCGACATGCATTTTGATATGGTGCGTCTTGGCCTGGGCCTATATGGCATTGATACCAGCGGAATTTTGCAGAACGATCTGCAACAGGTAGCCACATTGAAAACTACTATTGCACAAATCAAGGATATTCCCGCAGGTGAAACCGTGGGCTATGGCCACAAGAACCCTCTTAAAACACCAACAAAGATCGCAACAGTATCAATAGGATATGCCGACGGCTATCCCAGAGCTTTAGGGAATGGTAATGCACACATGCTGGTACATGGCAAACCCGCAAAATTGGTAGGTACAGTATGTATGGATATGTGTATGCTCGATATTACGGACATACCGGAAGCCCAGGAAGGAGACGAAGTAATCGTCTTTAGCCCGCAATTACCCATTACGCAATTAGCAAAATGGGCAAATACTATTCCTTACGAAATGATGACAGGCATATCACAAAGAGTAAAACGTATTTACGAGAACGAAGTTTAAAAAACTACCTGATAAAGCCACTTGCAGAAGTGGCTTTATCAGATCAGGTAACTATATACCTGCATGCGCCTTTTTCAGTTCAGCAATATCCAGTTTTTTCATCTTCATCATGGCTTCTATTGCACGCTGTGCCTTCTCTTTATCAGTGTCAAACAGAAGCTTATCCAGGTCTCTGGGTACTACCTGCCACGATACGCCAAACTTATCCTGTAGCCAACCGCACTTATCTTCACGTCCGCCATCTGCCAGCAGTTTTCCCCAATACATATCTACCTCTTCTTGTGTATCGCAACTAATAAAAAGTGAAAATGCCGGGCTTAATTTATAGTGCGGTCCACCATTGAATGCTGTGTAGCTTACACCATCCAATTCGAAGGTGGTTGACATAGGATTGCTGCTAACAATCTTGCAGTTTTTAAATACAGTTGTGTAAAATTGTGCTGCTTCAGCCGCCTGGTTCTCAAACCAAAGAAATGGTGTTATCTTTTGCATGGTATTCTATTTATGGTTGTTGGTTTACTTTCCTTTCTTGGCTAATGCCAGTGTTTCATTTTGCCTCATACGTTCTTTCACCATCTTCTGCACAAGCGTTATTGGCAAAGGCTTCTCAACCGTGAAATGTATAGTTGTACCAGCCAGCTTAAAAGGTTCCAGCTCTTTGGCAAATTTCTGATACAGATCTTTTGATACACCAAAGAAACTGCAATGATTTTTAAATGCTGCAAAATGCACCAGAGGATAGCCCATATACTTATAAGTTGGCACCTGGTAGCTGATCTTCTCTTCTGCCTGAGGTACCACTTTAAGTATGGCCTTGCGTATCTTTTCCAATGTTGCTGCAACAGGTGCGGGCTGTGCTGCCAGGTAAGCATCTACAGTATCCGCGGTTATATGTTCAACATTTTTTTTCATTGATAACTATTTTTCAACTAATGCCAGCCAGGCTTTCAATACCTTTTGCAATTCTTTCTCTTTACTCATTGCATCGGCCATATCTTTTATGGTCACTAATTTTCTTCCATCAGCGTATTGGCCTTCCAATATTTTCGATACATCTTTTACTTTATCACCGGTAGGCATTACCAGCAATATCCTTCCACGGCTTAAGTTCATCACCACCATGTCTCTTTTATATTCTTTAGGATCAAAAGGCTTCATATCGCCTGTATAGTAAAAGCTGGGTGAATTCCATTTTATTTGCTCGCCTATCTGCTTATCGGTCTTCAGTATCACGCTGCGCAAATAGTTTACTATTTCAGCAACGGGTGCGTCCAGTTTTTGTATGTATGCCGATACTTGTTCACTTTCTGAGAGATGCACATTTTTCGCCATGATATTGTTTTTAGGAACTGATAAATTTGTTAGCAATAGGACTATTTTTCAGTTTTTCTTTACAGAAAATTTACGCTACAAAGATGAGCACAAATAACAAATCAGGGTGGCCGTTAAAGCGACCATTTAGAGGGTAAATTGCGACAAAATATGCTACGTGCCGTAGGGGTATAGTTTTACATGCTAAAGGTCTCTTCTCGAAATAATAAAATTAAACGATCCATTTGAAAATGGCATTCTGCTGTTATCTCTTTTTAATATCGCATTGCACGTACCGGTAATAACATAGGTCCTCAATATAACATCATCAATTCCCGTATCGTTTCTTAAATAGGTTACATCCGATATGTTTATATAAAACGCTTTATCCGGTGTATCTGCCGAATACCAATCAATATCCGCTATATTTTCAGAAAAAGATATTTCCGGTTGTATAAGGGTATCGTCAAAATAAAGTGTTTTACCCTTAAGGCTGGTAACGTCGTTTTCTTTTACGGTGTATCCGAATGGCCAATTCAACCTGATACCTGCTGATGGGCCTTCGTATAATTTGTCGTTACCCATCTGGTAACCACCAATAGCATTATTTTCAAAAGGCATATACTGCGGAAAATCCGCGTCCAGGTCATAGCTCTTACCGTCTGTTGTAAATCTAAAATAATAAGGGTTTTTAGCAGTTGGTGGGGCAGTTGGGTTAGTGCTATTCTTACTACATGCACTGGCAATTAGTGTAATGCCCACAAGGGCAAAAGCTATTTTTTTCATTTATCTTTTACTGAACAATTATCTTTTCTTCTGTTTTGCCGAATACATTTATAGCACGTAAAGTGTACACACCCGCGGGTTGTGTAGCAAGGTCTATTTTCAGTTTGCCTTTGGCTTCATTGTTATAGATAACCTGCCCTGAAATATTTAGTACTTCAACTTTCGTCAATACATCTGGTAGTGCTACATTGAAGATTCCGTCAGCAGGATTAGGATAAATATTAACTGATATACTTTCACGTTGCGAAATAGATACACCTGTTGGAAATTTAGTTACACGGATACTATCTATCACTACAGGCGTTACAGGTTTATCATTCCCATCAGTAGCTACATTGCCTATATTTTGAACTACGGTAAAATTATCGGTCACCATGCCAAAAACAGTGTGTTTATTATTCAGGTGGCTATTGTTTACCAGATTGATAAAAAACTGGCATCCACCTGTATGTGGCTGGCCCGTATTTGCCATAGCCAGCGCTTTGGGTATATTTTTCAGACTTGGGTCAAATTCATCGGGGATAGTATATCCCGGCCCACCTGTGCCATTACCATTAGGGTCGCCTCCCTGTATCATAAAATTATCTATCACTCTATGAAAAGTAAGGCCATCATAAAATCTATCGTGCACTCTTGCTAAAAAGCTATCAACAGTTATGGGTGTTATCTTATCAGTGAGCTCTATTTTGAAGTTGCCCATTGTTGTATAAAAGGTAACCTCGGTCTGTGCTGAAGCTCTGGTAACAGCTATAATGCCCACAAGCAGTAACAAGCACATTTTCTTAAAACTATACATAGCAGATTAATTATTAATTAAAGAAATAACAATTCCTACATAACTGCAAGGCTTTACTTCATTTCTTTTAGCATCATGCTACGTATATATTTTACCGGGGCACTACCATAGCTAAGAAATTGCTCGTGAAAAGCCTTAAGATCGAATTTACCGCCCATTTTTTTCTTAAGCTCTTCACGTAGCTCGTATATTTCAGTATAGCCTGTAAAATAAGAGCAGAGCTGTACTTGCGTAAGCGTTACCCTGCGCCATTTTCCTTCTGCTTCGGCCTGCTGTTGAAATGCTTCGTTTACTAACAAGTGCATAGCATCTTCTTTACTCATATTGTTTACATGCACATTATAGTCAAGTATGGTATTGCAGGTACTGCGAAGATTCCATTTGTAATACATCAGCCACATCTCGTCTTCATTATTGCCATAACCATTCTCCAGCATCATTAGCTCGCTATATACAGCCCATCCTTCTATCATTGCTCCATTACCTAGTATAGCTTTTATAATACTTGGCGCTTGGTTGCTATAAACCAATTGCGCATAGTGCCCTGGTATAGCTTCATGTATATCCAGTATTTGCAACGTGTAGTAGTTGTATTCACGCAAAAAGCTTTCCGCAGCCTCTTTGCTATATGCAGCCAGGCTACCCACATTATAGTAGGTATTTCCTTGTTTATCGTAGGGACCGGGGGCATTTATAGAAGCGCCCGCAACACCCGCCATATAAGCGGGCTCTTTACGCACCACCAATGGTTTCGACGGATCGAGATAGAGCAGGTTCTTTTCCTGCACAAAAGCAGCCAGTTCAGGTATTTGTTTTTCAATAGTAGCTTGGAAGCTATCAGGCGTGGTATGCTTTAATGATATTTTATCTATTACTTGCCTGATAAGTTGCAGCGTATCGGCAGGTCTTGGTGCATTCTCCATATACTTAGGCCACAACCTATCTGCCAATACAGCCATTTTAGCGTGCAGTTCTCTTTTGTGTGCAACCGCTTTATTGTATATCTCCGTTGCAGTATAGCCCGACTGTATATCATAGGCA
>CBFGNI010000225.1:0-4572 GCA_965650105.1 uncultured bacterium
GAAGCCACACCTTTTTCTCGCCGGTTACTTTTTTTATACGGTGAAATACCCAAACATCAAGTAGCTGGCTAAGTAAAAAGGCTACAAGGCTACCGGCTATTATCCACATGCCTTGGCCAAAAATACCTTCAAATGCCAGTTGCATATTCGGTATACCCGCATCTTTCTGGCTCCCAACCCAAAACGATTGCTCGGCGGGTACATGTATGGCCAGGTAAAACATAAGAAAAGCATAACTGATCAAGGCTACTGCTATATAAGATATTCGCCTTACAGCCCTAGGTCCGTAATATTCGTTCACAATATCAGTCATTACAAATTCCAGCGGCCATAATAATACCCCGCAGGTTAGGGTATATGTCAGCCCATCTTCCCCAAGTAAGGAAAATGGTTTAGGATCCATTCCGAACAATAATTCAAGGGAGAAAAGTTTGCCGCCTATACATTCCGCTATCAATGCATTGGCTACAAAAAAGGAAGCAATAAAGATGAATAACCTGGTGGGTTTATCATTAAAGATGGCTTTTATCATTGTATTACTTTATGTTGTAAAGCTATTAATATGTGAACATATTTTGTAAATACGGCGTAAATGAAGATTTAATTAAATATGCATCTATTCTTTCATGTGTGAAATATGCTTATTACATTTGCATGACAAATCACACACACTAAAATGAAAAAAGTATTTAAATGGCTGGGGATGATAGTTTTATTGCTAATCATTCTCATAATTGGTGGTATAAGCTATGTAAACTATGCTTTACCAAATGTAGGTGAACCTAAAGATGTAAAGGTGCAAGCCACACCTCAGCGGGTGCAGCGCGGTGAATACCTCGCTAACAATGTAGCTGTTTGTATGGATTGCCACTCAACGCGCGACTGGACTAAATTTTCAGGCCCACTAACACCTGGTACATTAGGAAAAGGCGGCGATGTATTCGATAAAAACCTTGGTTTTCCGGGTACATTTTATGCCCGCAACATTACACCTTACAATCTTAAGAACTGGACAGATGGCGAAATATTTCGTGCTATAACGACCGGTGTAAAGAAAGATGGCAGTGCTATATTTCCTGTAATGCCTTACCATTATTATGGCTTATGTGATACTGATGACATCTATTCTATCATAGCCTATATAAGAACATTGCCGGAAGTAAAGAGCGATGTGCCTGAATCTGAGCCCGATTTTCCTTTCAGCATTATTATGCACACCATACCGCATAAGGGTGAGCCGCGTACAAGACCAGCTGCAAGCGATAGTGTAGCCTATGGAGGTTACCTGGTTACGATGGCTGGTTGCGTAGAATGCCATACAAAGGTTGATGATAAGATGAAGCTTGTTGCCGGTACTGAATTTGGTGGTGGGCGTGAGTTCAATATGCCATCGGGTATGTTGCGTACACCAAACATTACATTTGACCCCACAGGTATTGGTGCATGGGATAAGGAAACGTTCATCCGCCGTTTCAATACCTATACCGATTCAAACTACCATTCACCGGAACTGGCAATGACTGATTTCAATACCATAATGCCCTGGACCATGTATGGCAGAATGACTGAAGCTGACCTCTCTTCTATCTATCAATACCTGAAGACCATTAAGCCTATCAGCAACAAGGTAGAGAAGTTTACACCTAAGGCTCAGCTAGCCAGCAAATAGTAACAACAGCCTTCTAATATAAGCCGCAGCGTTGTGTTGCGGCTTTTTTAGTCTTCGTCCTCTTCTTCTTGTGCTACTTTCAACTCAACAAGTTCGGCTGAGTTACGGTACATCTTAAGAACGGTCATTTCGTAACGGTCGAGTTTCATGCGGTCATGCTCCCGAAGCTCCTGAGGGTGAACATCGGCTATGTAGCCCGAAAGTGTTTCGTAGTGTTCGCTCTCTTCAAAACGGTAAGGCAGGTATTTATTAATATCAGACAGTTTGTGGTGGGCACTTACCAGGTAAGTATCCCTGCCTGTTTTTTCAACATAAGGCTTTTCATTGTCATATTCATCCTGTATTTCACCTACCAGTTCTTCCAATATGTCTTCCATTGTTACTATTCCCGATACTTCACCTATTTCATTAGTAACTATAGCCATTTGCATACGCTTCGACTGAAGTTCTTTCAGCAGATCTTTTATCTTCTTGTTCTCGGTTACAAAACAAGGTTTGCGTATCAGCGAGGTAATACTTTCAGGAGGATTGGTGGAAACCATCGCCTTCATAAGGTCTTTGGTATAGATAACACCTTTCATGTCATCAATCGTATCCTGGAAAACAGGGTATCGTGAGTAGCCTTCTTTAATAGCGAAATCAATAGCGTTCTTTAAAGACATACCGGCAGGTAATGCAGTTATATTCTTGCGCAAGGTTTGAATATCCCAAACACGGCGGTCATCAAAATCAAATACATTCTGTATCAGTTCGCGTTCTGTTTGCTCAATGGCCCCGCCTTCCTGGCTTTCGGTAATGATCATCTTCAGCTCTTCTTCAGAGTGTATCTCGGCGCCATGTATGGGCTTTATGCCAAAGATCTTCAGTATTACATTGGCTAATCCATTCAGCATCCAGATGAACGGGCGGAACACAAAGTAAAAGATGCGCAGAGGCCAGGCAACAGCGAATGTAGTATTGGCAGGGTAGCGTATAGCAATAGATTTTGGAGCCAATTCACCAAATACAATGTGCATGATGGTAATGGTGGCAAAAGCAATGGGTATAGCTATTTTATGGGCGGCGCTTTCTGAAAGGTCAAGATTTAATGAAGAGAACAACCCTAGCATCATCTTCGACATCACTTCTTCACCTACCCAACCAAGCCCAAGGCTGGCTAATGTAATACCCAATTGCGTGGCGGCCAGGTACGCATCGAGGTTATTAACAATGCTGCGTGCTGCATTTGCAAGACCTTTATTTCTATCTACCTGTACTTCGATTTGAGATGACCGCACTTTTACGATAGCAAATTCGGCGGCTACAAAGAATCCATTGAGTAAGACAAGGAATATTGTAAGTATAATATCGGCTCCCATAGTAATAAAGATGAAACTTAGGTCCCTGTTGTGTTTTAATAGGGTTGTTGTACTACCCACATGGATATACAACGCGTATCACCTTTGTAGGTAAAGTTAATTACTAAAATCATACCCTGTAAGATTATGTGCTTATGTTATTCTTATGTCATTTATCCACATTTGGCCAACTTAACTGATATGTGGCATGGTCTTTTATTTATATGTTTTGAAAGAGCGATTTAGATAAAGAGATAGAACTAAAAGTTATGAGCAACAAATACCTACTACCATTTGTAACATTTACCATGAAGTATTTTTTTGATGTGGAGCGTGAGACAACGCAGCAATTAATACAATCTGCAGGTACCAAGCTGTATATATATAAAGAACTTGTTTCGGGTATTGTGACATTGCATAAATAAATTTAAAATATCTGGCTATGCGCATAAAAGTTTTGATGACCGGCAACGATTTGGAAAACATGGCACTTGAAGCTGAAGTGCTAAAAGAACACGGCTTTCTTGTATATACTTGCCCTCATGATAATGCAGAAGCATTGCTGGGAGAGATCAACCCCGATGTTGTGTATCTTAACCCGCAAGACCCTGACGCACAAAGCGCACAACTATACCACAACCTGCTGCAGTTTAGCAGTAAATCACGTACGCCGGTTATATATACTCTGCTTGAAGATGACATGTATATGGTGAACCTTAACCACAACCGTAATCGTAAGGTAATATGCGACAACATAATTGATGCTATCAAGGTTGCATTGCATGCAGATGTAAACCTTAGCTCAAAGCCCAGGTACATATCGCGCAACATAGCTTTTCCTACCTATTCGTTCAGGGCCTGATAAATAAAAGAACTTATTTTACCTGCAATGTATATCCCGGCTTTTGTTCCAGGTAATTGCATTGCTCTATACTACCTACCCGTATACGTACGGGTATTTTTATTTTTTGTTCCAGTTGCCACTCTTTGCGGCAAAAGAAGGCCTGGTGCTGTAGATACTGATCGCCGGCGATAGCGCTAATGGGCGGCTTCTTAGCAAAATTACGATAACCCGCACCCGGCTGCTGACCTTTGACGGTAAAGCTCATTGTTAGCAGATATATCAGCAACCATTTCATCATTACTATTTACGCTGTGTTAACGCTTTAAGATTTATCAATAGAGTACTTACCGGGCCCAAGTATGAATAACCCCAGGAATACAAAGCCCAGTTCTATAGCATGCGATGCATCCATAATGCTTTCGCCCGCTGCAAAGTGATGACCGGCGGCTACAATCATAGTGCATAATAAGAAGAAACAGGCGGGGCGGAAGAACAGGCCCAGCACGAGCAGTATACCTCCCAGCGATTCAGACAGCGCACCCAGGAAGCCCCATATTTCAGGGTAAGACTTCATACCAAAAACCGACATATTTGCACCTAATGCACCCCATTTATCGGGGCCACCCATTATTTTAGGGTAGCCATGAAGTACCATCATGACGCCGATGCCCAGGCGCATTAACAATAAGGCCATGCTGCTGTATTTACCGAGTTTTGTGAAG
>CBFGNI010000226.1:0-4560 GCA_965650105.1 uncultured bacterium
GAAAGGCAGCCTAAAAAACTTCCTGAATTTATATTACACGGCGCCTGAAAAAATATTGCTCGACTGGCATGTGCGCAGCCCTTTGATAAACCTGAGCGATTTCAAATCTTTTCTTACCAAAAGAAACGACCTGTCAGTAGCACGCAAATCAAACAGCAGCGCAGGTAATGTTGGCAAAATATCCAACCAGCTGGACAAAGTTTTGGCGGCCAGTAGCGTGCACATGGACGTGAAGGTGGATAAACTTATATACCAAAAGTTTGAAGCAACTGATATAAATGCTGATGTCACGCTTACCAATACCGATATTACCCTAAAGAACTTTATAGTAAAACACGCCGATGGTTCGCTGAAGATGGATATACGCTTGCTGCAACAAGGGCCCGTCAATAATTTTACTATAAAGACAGATGTAGCGCATGTAAACATAGCTAAGTTCCTCTATGCTTTCAACAATTTCGGGCAAACATCAATTACCGATCAGAATGTAAATGGCGCGCTAACTGCAAATATCAATGTGTCTGGTGCGGTGAAAGACGATGGTACGCTTATGCCCCGTTCATTTAATGGTACTGCATCATTCCAGTTTGAAAACGGCGCCCTGATAAATTTCGAACCACTTTTAAAGATCAGCAAATTTGTATTTCGCAGGCGTAACCTGGATCATATCACTTTCAACACAATTAAAAATAAGTTCGATATAAAAGGCGACAAGATTACTATCTATCCAATGAGTATCGAATCGAGCGCGATAAACATGAATGTGGAAGGTATTTATTCCTTCGCAGCTACCGGCACCGATATAAATGTAGATATACCCTTGCGCAACCCCGATAAAGATGAGCTGATAGATGACAAGGAACTAAGAGAGGAAAGGAATATGAAAGGAATAGTGATACACCTGAAAGCAGTAGATGGAGATGACGGTAAAGTAAAAATAAAATGGAATCGCAAAAACGATGCGGTAGGTGAGGGGGCAGATTCTACAAACACCGAAAAGGAAGAACCTAAAAAGAAAAAAAGAGGGCTACGTGGTTTATTTAAAAAGTAGCCCTCTTTCCTTAGTATTATTATTAAGCCTGTTTTACCAGTTGTATTTCGGCTTGTATTTTTATTTCATCGCTTACTACTACCTGACCGGCTTCAGTTACAGCACTCCAGGTAAGCCCAAATTCTTTACGGCTTATTTTGCCCGATACAGTAAATCCGGCTTTTGTTTGCCCGTAAGGGTCAACTACAATACCACCATACTCCACATTTAGTGTTACAGGTTTGGTTGTCTCTCTTATGGTAAGGTCGCCGGTAAGCTTAAACTCATCGCCACTACCTTCCATTTTAGTGCTTGTAAATTTTATTTCTGGGTTAGTTGCTACGTCAAAAAAATCTGGCGATTTTAAGTGTCCGTCGCGTTGTTCGTTATTAGTACTTATGCTATTCACATCAGCGGTAACAGTAACGTTTGCACCTTTCGAAAAATCATCTCCCTCGGTAGTCGCTTCCACGTTAAATGAGCTAAAGTGACCTGTTACAGTCGTTATCATCAGGTGTTTTACTTTGAATTGTAATTCAGAGTGTGTCGGGTCAAGCTTCCAGTTTGTTGCCATAATTTAGAGTGTTTTAAATTTATGTAATTATTGTAGGTACAAAGGTAAATGAATTTATTTAATTTGATAGGTTAAGTTTATGCTAATCATCGATACTAAAATAGAGCCAACTTATTGTACAGTATTTGTACATTTGTGCAAATGCGTTTAAATGAATTGGGAAAGAGTTAATGAGAAGCTAAGCGTACTGTCAGATGCTGCCAAATATGATGTATCCTGCTCTTCAAGCGGCAGTAAACGCCAGAACAAGGACAAAGGGCTTGGAAATGCCAGTAATGGAATATGTCATAGCTATAGTGAAGACGGCAGGTGTATTTCGTTGCTCAAGATCTTGCTAACTAACTTCTGCATTTACGATTGTGCCTATTGCGTATCGCGCCGTAGTAACGATGTAAAGCGCGTGGCGTTTACAGTAGAAGAAGTGGTAGATCTGACTATCAATTTTTATCGCCGCAATTACATCGAGGGGCTTTTCCTTAGTTCAGGTATTTTCAAAAGTCCCGATTATACAATGGAGCGTTTAGTACGCGTAGCTAAAACATTGCGGCTTGAACATAACTACAATGGCTACATACACCTGAAAACCATTCCAGGTGCCAGTGATGACCTGATGCGGGAAGCAGGCCTCTATGCCGATAGGCTGAGCGTGAATATTGAAATGCCATCGGAACAAAGCCTGAAAAAACTAGCACCTGAAAAGAACGAAGCAGATATAGTGCGCCCTATGTCTTTTTTAAACGATACTAAAAAAGGGCTGAAAGAAGAGCGTGAACTCATTAAATCAGCTCCTGTATTTGCCCCGGCGGGGCAAAGCACGCAGATGGTAATCGGCGCCACACCCGAAACTGATAAAGACATTATGTTCAAAGCAGATAGCCTGTATCGCAACTATTCACTAAAGCGTGTTTATTATTCAGGCTACGTACCTGTAAGCAGCGATGATCGCCTGCCTGCGTTGCGTTCGCCGGTGCCCTTTGTAAGGGAACACCGCCTATACCAGGCCGATTGGCTGATGCGCTTTTACCGCTTCAAGGTAAATGAAATTGTAAGCGATGCTGACCCTGTATTACCAACAGACATAGACCCTAAGTTAAATTGGGCGTTGCGCAACCTGCACCTCTTTCCGCTCGATATTAATAAGGCCGACTATGAAATGATAATGCGCGTTCCGGGTATAGGTTTAAGCTCTGCCTTGAAGATTGTACAGGCGCGGCGCTTTGGCAAGCTGGGGTGGGAACATCTTAAAAAAATAGGCATTAGTATCAATAGGGCTAAGTATTTTATTACTTGCAAAGCAGCGCAGTTTGTGCATATTGGGTTAACTGATACTGTTATTCGCCAGCGCATTTTACAACAGGCCAATAGCAAATACCACAACTATAATACTACTCAGTTAGCCCTGTTTTAGTTTATGCACACACTTGTTTACGATAATACAATGGCCGGTTTGCTAACGTGTATATTCACAGTATACGAACGTAAATATGCGCCCGTTAGTATAAGAAAACAAACAAGTAACCTGCGCGATACTTTTGCTGTTGAGGTAATCGTGGAAACAAATAAAGAACAGGCTGCACGTGTATGGAAGAGTATGCGCAGTAAACTATCGCCAGGGGCGTTGCGCGAGTTCTATTTTTGCTTTTTATCGGAGATGCACGGTATTGAAAACACCTTGCTGCAATATGCCCAGTATGTCTTTTCAACCAATAGAAATGTTGAAGATGATTATGGTAATAAGTATGTATTGGAGGTGTCGCAGGTAGCAAGAAAGGTGGGGAGGGAAAAGCATCGCATGGAAGCCTTTGTACGTTTCCAGCTTTTGAAAGATGGAATATACTATGCTGCTGTTGAGCCGGATTTCAATGTATTACCTGTTGTGCTGCCACACTTTAAAAAACGCTATGCCGACCAGCATTGGCTTATTTACGACTTAAAAAGAAAATATGGCATATACTATAATAAGGATACGGAGGTTGTAGATGAAATAATACTTGAATGGGCCGATGGAGCAAAACAGGCAAAAGCAGGTGCGGCTATTTTTGAGCCCGATGAAAAAATGTATCAGTTATTATGGCGCAGTTACTTCAACGGCACTAATATAAAAGAGCGGAAGAATATGAAGTTGCATATACAACACATACCACGCAGATATTGGAAGTACTTAACTGAAAAACAGCTTTAAGCAGCCACTTTTTTTATTGCAGCTTCCAGGCCTTGAATAGTGAGTGGTTTGGGTAAAAATATATCAGCGCGCGCTTCAGCAGCCAGGTATTTCCCTTCTGTATTAGCAGAGCAGGAAATAACCGGTATATGCGAGTAGCGTATATCGTTCTTAATACTTTTAGTAGCCTGTATGCCGCTTATGCCCGGCATTTCATAATCCATTATTATTACATCGGGGTGGGTGTGAGCTATGGTAGGTATAAGGTCGTTACAGTTGTCAAAGGTCAATACTTCGTAACCTCGTTTCTCCAGTATCATTTTGTACAATCTAAGCACATCCAGTTCGTCGTCATATATTAGCACTCTCATAAAAAAGGGTTCAGCCATATAGTATAAATACAAAACTGTGCCATTTAATAATGGGCATAATAAAAAATGAATAAATAGTGTTAAAAATTACACTAATGTGTTAATGGCACGTTCAAAACCATTTATGTCTTCGCTGGAAGTGTCGAAAGAACACATAAGGCGGGCTTCATTTGTTGGGTCTTTCCATATGTAGAATGGGTATTGCTCCTGCAATTGGGTACTCCATTCCCCCGGTATTTCCGCAAATACGGCATTGGCCATAACGGGCTTGGTAATTTTTATTTGTGGATATTTAGCCAACATATTCCCCAGCATTTTTGCCATGTCATTAGCATGTGTGGCATGTTTTCTCCAGGTTTCGTTTTGCAGCATCGCTTCAAACTGTGCGGCTATGAAACGTGTTTTTGATGCCAGTTGCATGCTT
>CBFGNI010000227.1:0-4522 GCA_965650105.1 uncultured bacterium
CATAGAACCGGGTTCGTCAGCATTTGGCGATACCAGTTTCTTTGCAAAGTGTGTGATGGTCCAGAAAAGGAACAATATGGTTAGTCCACTGGCAATGGCCGACCATGCGTTTATCCATGCCGCTACATGTTGAAGGTTGCCGCCGGCCATTATGCCAAACAAACGTTGTATCAGCATGAATAATGGCGCGCCGGGCGAGTGGCCCACTTCTACTTTGTAAGCACAGGATAGGAATTCACCGCAATCCCAGAAACTTACAGTGGGTTCCATAGTTTTTAGATAAACGAGCGTTGCGATAGCACCCGCAATCCAACCAACAAGGTTGTTGACTTTACGAAAATTCATGCAGCATTAGTTTGACAGGCAACAAAAATAGAAAAATACACCAATGCGCCTAATAGGTATCAATGAATTAACATTTTTATATGTGTTCAATTGGTGCCGAAAGCCTATATGCTATACCAGCAGGTTGCTTAGGTTCTTCAGTTTTTCCAGGTCCAGTATCTGGGCAAGTTGTATATCCGCTATGTCACGCAGTTGCTGTGCTGCTATATGTGCTTCATGTTCCGCCTCGTGCGATTGTATGAGCCACAGGTAGTCAAGTTGCTTTACTTCAGGTAATAAAGCCTCTTTTTCACTTTTTAGCTTATACAGCAGGTGCCTGCTGCCACTTAAGGGAAGTGCATATTGGTAAATAGGGAAGTAATGTTGAATAGCTTGCGTTTTTTGCAGCAAAATGTCCAGTTCGGGCTCGCGCACAAAATTAATGTCGAGTTTCATATTCAGCTTCCAGCATAGTTTGTAAGCAGGCAGGGCACTTACAATGCCTATCAGTGCGCTGTCAGAAAAAAAATCTTCTTCCATCGCCTCAGTATCCAGCGTCCATTTTCCCGACATGCTTATTTAATATTAGGTTTCCCATTTCAAATTTCGCACATGTTTGTATATTTCCAAATAAATAGCCACATATATGGGTTTGTATATTTCATTGGGCGTCATCCTGATTATTGTTTTAATGTCATTTGTTACAGTAAGGCAGGGCACAGTGGCTGTTATCACTGTTTTTGGTAAGTTTTCGCGCATTTTACGTCCGGGCCTTAATATGCGTATTCCGCTTATTGAAAACATATTTGCCCGTATATCCTATCAAAATCGTTCTATCGAACTTAAGTTTCAGGCTATAACACAAGACCAGGCCAATGTCAATTTCTCGGCTATGCTATTGTACGCTGTGCTGAACCAGGAATCAGGCACTATACAGAACGTTGCCTTCAAGTTTATGGACGAACGCAACTTTATGCAGGCGCTTATCCGTTCGGTTGAAGGTGCGGTGCGGGCGTTTGTCGCTACTAAAAAGCAATCGGAGATATTACAGTTACGTACCGAGATAATACTGCACGTAAAAGAGCAGCTGGATATACAACTGGAAAGCTGGGGTTATCATTTATTAGATCTGCAAATGAATGATATCGCCTTCGATGAGATTATTGTAAAATCGATGGCTCAGGTCGTAGCATCAAACAATCTGAAGGCTGCGGCAGAAAACGAAGGACAGGCTTTGTTGATAACCAAAACAAAAGCTGCTGAGGCCGATGGTAATGCAATCAAAATATCTGCTGAAGCTGAGCGTCAGGCAGCACAGTTACGTGGGCAGGGTGTAGCCTTATTTCGCGAAGAAGTAGCTAAAGGTATGGCCCTTGCAGCTAAAGAAATGGAAACAGCCAACCTCGACGCTTCATTTATACTTTTTTCCATGTGGACTGACGCCATAAAGCATTTTGCCGAAAATGGTAAAGGCAATACAATATTTTTAGATGGCTCTAACGAGGCTATGCAACGTACCATGCAGCAACTAATGTCCACAGTGCAGCATTCTTCTATTACAAAATCTAAAAATCAATAATGGTTCATTTGTCTTCTGTTATATACATTTGCACCACAACCATTATTTACCAGGAACAAACTAATTAAAATCACATTTTGACTTTTCAGCTTGTGAACTAATTTTACGCGCCAAATTTTTTTTATGATTGATGTTTTGCTGGGTTTGCAATGGGGTGATGAGGGTAAAGGAAAAATAGTAGATTTTCTTGCTGCCGAATACGATATTATTGCACGCTTCCAGGGTGGTCCTAATGCCGGCCACACTTTATATGTAGATGGTAAGAAAGTAGTACTGCATACCATACCATCGGGGGTATTTCATACACACTGCCTCAACCTGATAGGTAATGGCGTGGTGATAGACCCTGTTACTTTGCAAAAAGAAATAAACACTATACTGCCTTTACAGGCAGATATGCTTGACCGTTTGTACATATCGCAGCGTGCGCACCTTATAGTGCCTACGCACCGTGCGCTCGATGCCGCTTCTGAAGCTGCAAAGGGTAAGGAGAAGATCGGATCGACCTTAAAAGGTATAGGCCCGGCTTATATGGATAAAACAGGCCGTAACGGTTTGCGTGTAGGCGATATTCTCAGCAAAAACTTTCATAAAAAATACGAAGCGCTCAAGCAGAAACACCTGGATATCCTGAAGCAGTACGATGAGGTGATAGACTGGAAGGAATGGGAAGAGCAATTTCTGAAATCCATCGAATACTTGCGCACGTTGCAAATAGTAAATGCCGAATATTGGCTGGATATGCACCTGGAAGAGGGTAAAAAAGTGCTGGCTGAAGGTGCGCAGGGTAGTATGCTGGATATTGATTTTGGTACCTATCCGTTCGTAACCTCTTCCAATACCATTGCAGCAGGTGTTTGTAATGGTTTGGGTGTAGCGCCTTCGCGTATTGGCGAGGTATATGGTATTACAAAAGCTTATTGCACACGCGTGGGTAGTGGCCCTTTCCCTACCGAACTGGAAGATGAAAGTGGCGAAGCGTTGCGCAAAGCGGGCAACGAATTTGGTGCAACTACAGGTCGCCCACGCCGTTGTGGCTGGATAGATCTTGTCGCACTTCGTTATGCAGTTATGTTAAGCGGTGTTACTAAACTTATAATGACCAAGACCGACGTGCTGGACGAGTTCAACCCGATTAAAGCAGCCATTGCATATAACGTGGAAGGAAAAGAAACAAAAGAATTTCCTTATGATGCCTGCGATGCAGCAATAACACCCGTTTACGAATCGTTCGCGGGTTGGGACAGGCCAATAAGCGCATGTACCACTTACGAAGAAACACCACAGGTGTTTAAAGACTACTGCAAGTATGTAGAGCAATATCTTGAAACTAAAATTGCCTATGTGTCAAACGGCACTGCACGTGAGCAGTTACTAAAGATTTTCTAGGAAAAAAATTATATTTTTTTGGCCAAAAAAATTTGGCAATTTCATCAAACTATTAAAATTTTACGGCATCAACAGAGTATGAGCGCTATGAAGTCGAATTCAAACAAAAAAGCAGCTGCACCTAAGAAGAGCGCAACAGACAGCGCCAAGGCAACAGCAAAAAAAAGTACCAAACCTGCGAAAGAGGTAGAGGACGATGAAGATGATCTGGATGAAGAAATAGAGGAAACGCCGAAGAAAAAAACTGCGGCTAAAAAATCTACAACTTCATCTAAAGCTAAAGCAAAAAAGGATGAGGATGATGATGACGAAGATGACGATGACATCGACGAAGATGATGACTTTGAAGAAGGTGATGAGGATGATGATTTTGATTTAGACAAAGAGTTTGAAGAATTTGATATTCCAAAATCGAAAACCAAAGCTCCGGCAGGAAAAAAATCGAAGGGCGATGATGATTTTGATGTAGATGACGATTTTAAAGACCTGGGTTTCTTCAGCGAAGAAGGTGGCGGCTTTGACGACGACGATGATGACTTCTAAAAACTAAAGGGCAGCATTGCAACGACAAATAGCTGAATACCCCATAGCCCCCGGGCAATACAACGAGCTAAAGAACAGGATGCTGAACTGGGCCAACCGGTTTAGCATCCTTCTTTTTTTAGATAGCAATAACTATGTTGACACGTATGGGCGATACGAATGCATGTTAGCAGCCGGTGCAGTAGGAGAAGTGGCCGATAGCCTGCAAGAACTTCAGCTTGCGCACAATAATACTAAGGATTGGTATTTCGGTAATATCAACTACGACTATAAAAATCAGCTGGAACTTAAGCTTAGCTCCCGCCACGAAGCAAAGTATAGTTTCTCTCAACTATACTTTTTTCGTCCGCAGATAGTTTGTTATGTAGATAGGAGTAAAACAACCTTGCATATAGAAACATTAATAGTTAGCCCTGATGAAATATGGGAAGACATTAATGCTACGACAGCAGAAGTAAATACTGCATTACCTGCTGTTAGTTGGCAACACCGCATCGATAAGGCATCATACTTACAAACCATCAGCTCCCTGCGCAAACACATTCGCAATGGCGACTGCTACGAGATAAACTTCTGTGCAGAAGGCTATTCAGAGAATAATTCGTTGCTACCCTTAAATGCATTTCAATCGCTGAATGCATTATCGCCTGCGCCATTTGCGGCGTATTATCGCAACAAGAACGCATA
>CBFGNI010000228.1:0-4514 GCA_965650105.1 uncultured bacterium
TTTATTGAATCAAGAAACAATTCAGCTAACATTGATCTGTCGTCAGATTGTTGCTTAGGCATTGCACTACGGCGGGGTGCTGATTTTTTTGATGGCATTGCCGACCTGCTAGGTGTTGTAGTTTTCCTGACAGCTTTTTTTGCTATCGTTTTTTTAGGGGCGGCCTTTTTGGCTACTGCTTTTTTTGGAGCAGCTTTTTTTGCTGCACTTTTCTTTGTAGCATTTTTAGCTACTGTTTTACGCGCGGCTGTAGCTTTTTGGGGTGCAGCTTTTTTTACCGGCGTTTTTTTAGTTGCTGATTTTTTTGAGGTAGTATTTGATTTTCTCATGGGAGTTTTAAATTTTAATATTCTGGTAAAAAATTATGCCATCTGTTAAATATGATCGAAGTATTAAAGTTAGTGGCTTAGTTTTTTACACTATGCATTAAACTATTGTTATGAATATCCAAATAAATAACCCGGAAGTTCCACAACCCAACAAACCTGAAATGCCTGATATACCGGGACCTATAGTTAACCCGCCGAAGCCGGATATGCCAAACTTACCGCAGCCTGAACCTATTAATCCGCCGAAGCAGCCAGAGCCCATAAACCCACCCAGGCCAGCGGAACCAGAGATACAACCGGTAACACCTAAATAGCAACAAGCCAACTAAATAATGAATAAATGCCTCCTGTATCAGGAGGCATTTGTTTTTAAATTACAGATTTGTAAAAGAGCTTATTTGCGGTCTTTTACTGAATTTTTGCCATTTTCAGCCATTTGTAAATGGCTTTCAAGCGTTGCTACTTTACCTGAAGCCCATGCTTTAATATCGGCATCATTTCCTTTATCAGCTTCATCTTTAAAGTCATCTATGTCTTCTTTATGGTCATCAACCATAAAGTCCATATATGCAACATCAAAGTCATGGCCGGTTTTCTTAGCCATATCGTTCACTTTGTCCTGTTTATCGCTGCTAAGCGTTGTTGGAAGCGTGATGTTCTTTTTTTGCGCTAATGCAATTAATTCGTTGTTGGCATTGGTATGATCGTCGATCATCATTTGCGCAAATTGCTTTACTTCAGGAGCTGAACCGTTTTTAAGTGCCAGCTTGCCAAGTTCTACTTCCATCATGCCACCATCAGCAGCGCTAACGGCGAATTTTGTGTCGCCTTCAATGTTGGTGTCATCAAATTTTTCTTCGTTCTGTTCTTTAGCAACTTCTTTGCTATCATTTTCAGAATTGTTGCCGCAAGATGCAATTGTGAATAATGATGCACAAAGAGCGAAGTTTAATGCGATCTTTTTCATAGTTATATAGCTGTTTTTAGTTCGTTTCACTATATAGTAAAAGCGTGCCACACAGATATATAACCTATTATATGTGGCATTATATTTTACATGTTCCTACAAATAAAGTTTATGAAGAGTAATAGCTTTTTGACGATTCTTGTAATGTTATGCAGTTGTATGCAGGCCTTTGCAAAAGACAAACTACATACAGTACCTTATGTAGATATAAAGAAGTATATGGGTAAATGGTATGAGATAGCCAGCTTTCCCCAAAAGTTCCAGGATGGCTGTAGTTGCACTACTGCTGAATACAGTTTGAATGATAATGGAACAGTAACTGTTAAAAACAGCTGCAATAAAGAGCTAAACAGAAAAGTGGCTACAGCTACGGCTTATGTAAAAGACAAAGAAACCAATGCAAAGCTGGCAGTTGAATTTTTTCCTCCTTTTAAAGGAAAGTATTGGATCATAGACCTGGCGGATGATTATAGTTATGCTGTTGTTGGCCACCCAAACCGGAAATACTTATGGATACTGAGCCGCACCAGTACAATGGATGATAACTTGTACGCCACCATTGTGGCACGCACAGCAGCTAAAGGCTTTGATATTGATAAACTAAAGAAAACATGGCAATGCGACCAGTAGCCAACTTCAATACTTTAACATGATGGTATATGGATTATTAGTTCTTAGCCTGCTGGCGGCGGCATATAGCATATATCTGGCCAATTTGCTAACGCATAAAGCACTTGGCACTGGCCGAACTGTATTATTCCTGTCGGCATCATTAGGAGGGGTTGCTTATTTATACGGTACCTGGGTTTATTTATCGGTATATGCCAAGTATGCATTTGGTGTTTTGTATTTGCTGGTTTTACTGAATGCCGTGCTAAAAAATAAAGGTACAGGGCCTGTAAAAAGATGGAAGGCAATATCAAATATATTTTTCGGCATTGTGTTTAGTGTGATGTGTGTTTTATACTTCACAGGCACTACGGGTGTACCTAAAACCGTTGAATTACAGTTTCCGTTAAAGGCCGGTAAGTATTTTGTGCTGCAAGGCGGTAAGGGGTTACCTACCAACTTCTTTCATTATACCTACCGGGGGGCTATATATGCTATAGATATTGTGCGACTGAACAAATACGGCAACAGGGCCAATCATATTTTTTCATCGAAGCTGGAAGATTATCTTATTTACAGCGATACCGTTTACAGTCCGTGCAATGGTACTATTATTACGATGCACGATGATAATATTGACAATATACCTCCAAGCCGTGAGCGCGGCCCTACCAATACCAATATGTTAGTGATAGATGCAGGTAGCTATTATGTATTCATGGCACATTTAAGGCATAATGAGGTATTTGCGCATGAAGGGCAGCAAGTAAAAATGGGTGAACCACTGGCCCTGGTTGGAAATTCGGGTTTTACATTAGAACCCCATTTGCATATACAGGCACATGCAAAACCTGCTGATGGCGGGGAATGGTACAAAGGAGAACCATTGCTGATAAAATTTGATGGCAGAAGCTATAACCTGTTTGAAACTATACGGCCAACAAGGGTTAAAATGATAGAATAGAAAAGGGCTGCAACCGCAGCCCTTTTTCTTAATGCCTGATATTTTAAATTAGCACCTTTCAATTACCCATTTGGCAACTGCAGGAGCCAGCTCTTTTTGAGATTTGCCACCAACAAATACACCAATGTGGCCACCTGGGAAAGGATATTCCTTGGTGTCTTTAGAACCTACCGCTTTGGTTGCAGGTTTAGTACTATCGTTAGGAATGATATTGTCTTCAGTAGCATAGACATTAAGGAACGGAACGGTCATGTTCTTCAGGTTGATTTTACGGCCACCTAGTTCCATTTCTCCTTTTATCAGTTTGTTATCGCGGAAAAGATCTTTGATATACTTGCGGTACATTTCACCCGGGATACCTGGAAGGTCTCCTTTCCAGTGCTCCATGCGCAGGAAGTTCATCATTTTGTCTTTGTCTTCCAGCGAATCCATGATGCCAATGTATTTGCTGATGTTCATGCTTGGTTTCAGCATGCCAAAAGATTGATCCAGCATTTCGCCGGGTATAACACCCAGGTTATCAACCATCGCATCTACATCTATGAATTTGGTCCATTTGTACAGCATGCAACTATTAGGGTTAGAAAAATCGTAGGGCGTTACATACGTGGTCAGGCTTTTTAATTTTTCAGGATATAGTGATGCATATATCATAGAAAAGGTGCCGCCCTGGCAAATACCCATTTTATGTATCTTATCAACTTTGTTGCTTTTGCGTATAAAGTCAACTGCATCGTTCATGAAACCGTCGATATAGTCTTCCATCGTCACATAACGGTCGGCTTTTGCAGGGTAGCCCCAATCCATAATGTATATGTCCAGGCCTTCATCCAGCAGTTTTTTCATAAGGCTGCGGTCGGGCTGAAGATCAAGCACATCATGACGGTTCAGCATTGCGAAAGAAACCAGTACCGGAGTTTTGCATTTGGCGGGTGTTTCGCGCTTGTAATGATACATTTTTACATAGTCGCGTTGCCAAACCAATTCTTTAGGAGTAGTGCCTACTTCTACCTTATCTATTTGCTGCAGTGTTTCGTAGCCATTTACCAACTTTTGTGTGGTAGAGGTTAGCTCCTCCATCATTCCTACCGGGTTCCAATTCATTTTCTAAATTTTGCGCGAAGTTAAAAGAATAATTTTTACTAATGTGTTTTACCTTATTAAGATAAAGAGAAATGATTGCTAACACAATGATTGTCAGAAATATAAATTATAATAATTTAATTCGTTAATCTATAATAGTCCATTTCCCTTCGGTACCTATAGCATAAGTAAGGCCATTGCTCATTTCATGTACTTCTTTATTAAGCGTTGCATGCTGATAGGCCCTTTTCTCATAAACGCGTATACTGTTGTTTTCATTTGTCAGGTAATTGATGAGTGCCGGTAGGGTAGGTGCTATATCATGCAACCATTGTTCATCGCCTTCGCGTACAAATGCCTGGCTCATAGTTGTTGTTTATTTAATGTACTACAAACCACTTGCCATCATCGCTATACGCATAAGAAAGGCCGTTGCTCAGGGCCGAAACTTCCGTTCTTAGTGTAGGGTGTGTGTAGCTTTTTATTTCGTAAACAGGAATACCGTTGTTTTTTGTAGTAAGATATTCCAGTATATGGTCGAATGTTGGGAGTGTTTCGTGTA
>CBFGNI010000229.1:0-4512 GCA_965650105.1 uncultured bacterium
TTGGCCACTTCCCATGTCACTGTTACAATACTCCCTGCTTGCCAGTAGTCATTAGCTTCATTAGGTGTCATTACTTCAAATGGCAAACCTGTGTCGTAAACATTCAGTTTTACTTCATCATCCGAAAGGTTAACACAGCCAAGACCGTTAAGTATATCACGCACCGTTAGCCTGAAATTCATTTCACGTTCTACTTCAGGTAGCTTTTCACCTAAGTAAGAGGTGGTGTTATCTAATAGTTTTTCAAGAGTAGGAAATACTCTCGTTCTGGAAGTATCTGGCATAAAACTCCTGAATATAGGGCCAACAGTTGTAGCCGTAAAATCAGCTTCAAAATCGCCCAGGTCATGCTCTTCCCAGCAATAGGTAAGTTCATCATGGTTGACATCTGTAGCTGCGGGGGCGGTTAATTCAAACGGTGTTAAATAAGGGATATTGTATGAAACTGCTATAGGGGTTGTAACCGCAGGGGTATTGCCTGATGGTGTTACAGCCGCGCAGGTAAAACCATTACCTGTTGTTATAAAATCAGTTATTTGTTCCAGGCTGCGATAATGAAAATAAGCGTCGCTATTAGCCTGTACATTATTAACACCGCAAATACCGGCATAGGCCAATATCGTTGTTCCGCTTCCCGGTTCGTAAGCACTGTCAAACACGGCATTACCGCCACCGCAAGAACCTGTGCCTGCATTGAATGTATGCATGGCCCCGAATTGATGACCCATTTCATGCGCTACATAGTCTATGTCAAAAGGATCGCCAACAGGATTGGTTCTGCCTGTTACCCCTCTTGCTTTAAAGTTGCCATCGCATACGCAGGATGGGAAAGCTACCCCACCGCCACCTGTGCTGAATACGTGCCCTATATCATAATTAGCGGTACCTATTTTAGCATCTACATTAGTTTGGTTTTCACCAAGCATACTGAACGATGAATTATTAGTATATGGATCTGCTGCCGTCAGCGATATTAAAGTATCGGTATTACCTATCAGTTCAAGTGTAACAGATAACTCACGTTCATATACGCCATTCACACGGTTTATAGATGTTACCATCGCACTCAGTACGCCTGCTTTTGTTGGCAGGCTACCATCTACTGCAACAGAATATTCATAAGTTGTGGCCAGGGCCAGCCTGTATGTTTTATGGCTTAACCCGTTCGTTATATATTCCACTTCGGGATCTTGAGGCTGTATGTTTATTCTACCGGTCTGTAGCTCTTCTTCGTTTTCTTTATTTACCTGGCAAAACACCTCACCGCTTGCTTCTCGTGGATAGTCCTTTTTATAATAAGACAGGTAGTACCTGCTATCACCATCCGTCAAGGGATCTATAAGCGTTGTATTATTGCCATCAAATATCATAGCATGAAAGCCATGAGTAGTAATATCTATTTTAGCGCTTACACGCCTGTTATCATCTGCGGTAGCGGTAAAGGTCTTAATACCGGGATAACGTGCTGCCAGCTCAGGTGCCATTACAGGTGTTTGCCATATATGAAAAGATCTGAAGCCACCATCAGGCATAGGCAATATTATCGCCACACTTCGTTCAGGCAATAGTGGCACATCCTGCAGTTGTTGCATTAAAGCGTTTTCATCCACGGCATAAACTACATATTTATTGGGGTGCAGTTTCTGTGTGCCGGCAGCTACAATATTTTTATCAGCCTGTTGCCATATACCTGCAGCAAATACCGGAAAACTAATTCCAATTGCCAATACCAGCGATAAATATTTGAGATACTTCTTCATAATGATTAGCGGTCGTATTTTATTTGTTCAGGTTGCCTTGGTCTTTGCGGCTTTACCGGTGCTACCGGCTCTTGCACAGGTTGGGTTTCTGTATCATTTTTCCGATACATTACATAATAATATACATTACGTACATATACCGGCTTTAAAATATAGGTCGCGCCGTCTATCACAATTTGTGCTTGTATTGCACGGCCATTATAGTCCATCCTTACATCTCCATTATTTGTGCCGCTCTCACCACCTTGCAGCGAGATCATATCAGGATACTTTTTACGTAACTCTTCATTCATTGCTCCTGATGTTTTTAACGTAAACACTCTACAACCTACACCATTAGCAAGCGGTATAGCAGTTTCCACTTCCCCCTCCTTCTTTGCAGCGTAAAAAAATGTACGCAGTTGTTGTGTATCCAGTCCATACACATCGTGCATAGCAGGCAGCACGATAGTATTCTCTGCTCCTTTAAACACATCATCGGTTTGCTTGTACCAGCTAATATGTGGTTTATTGCCCGATAAACTTTTCTCGCATACGTCAGTACCGCTTACGCCTTGTACTACTTCTTTCTTAGTAGTTACCTTATTCGATCCTGCACAAGAAGCAAATAAAACCGTGATCCCTAAATAAAAACTAACCTTATATAACATTCTTAAATTTTCTGTGTCAACAGCGTGTAATTTACTAAATGAGGTGCTTATAAAATGCAAAATTGACAACTGTACTTATGCATTTAAACCCATTTACATTTGTGTGACAATATTATACTTGTATCACTTACGCAGCCTGCGCACTCCTAATCTCAATGAGTTGAGCACAAGAACCACATCGCTCAGTGCCATAAGGCCCGCACCAAACGTAGGTTTCAAATATCCGGCTGCAGCAAAAGGTATAGCAATTATATTATAAATAAATGCCCAAAAAAGATTTTGCTTAATTGTCTGTTCGGTATATATACCCAGCCTTATTGCCTTGGGCAATGCCGATAGTTGATTGTTGGATAAAATTATCTGGGCCGACTGTATGGCTATCTGGGTCGATTCACTTAATGATATACCTACAGTAGCCTTAGCTAAAGCAGGTGCGTCATTTATACCATCTCCTACCATTGCGGTGGGGGTTGTTTTTAGCCATTCATCCAGCTTGTCATTTTTTTGTTGGGGCGATTGCTCCGCATACACTTCATCCATACCTAGCTGTTGCGCTATGTGCTCACACTTTGCTTTCTTATCGCCGCTTAGCAAAATGGTTTTATAGCCCATCTCCTTTAGTTCAGCTATACATTCCTTGGCATCAGGCCTTAGCATATCACTTACACGAAGCGCTCCCATATACTCCTCATTGCGATACAGATACAGGTCATAACCTTTATTGTCAGCCTTATCATCATGCAACCAATTCTCCGAACCCAGCTTCCATTCATTACCGTCAGCATCCGTTGCACGCATTCCTTTACCTTTTACTTCTTCAGCTTCAATAAAAGTATATTGCGCTGCATTGCTCCATGATTTTGATACCGATTTTGCTATAGGATGGGAGGAGTACTGCTCTAAAGATGCAACTACCGATTTGAATTGTCCATCGTCAATACTTTCCACAACATAGTCCGATATTTCCAGTTTTCCCGTAGTCAGCGTGCCTGTTTTATCAAATACTATTTGCTTCACTTTCTTCAATAGCTCCAGCGTATCGGCACCTTTTATCAGCATACCATTGCGTGCTGCGCGGCCAAGCCCTACTGAAATAGCCGCAGGGGTTGCCAGCCCCATAGCACAGGGGCAGGAAATGACCATTACTGCGATACTGCGCATCATAGCTTCACTAAAACCAAGATGTAAAAAGAAGTAGCTCACCAGCAATGTAAGTACTGCTATGCCTAGTACAGCGGGTACAAATATGGCGCTGATCTTATCGGCCAGTTTTTGTAATGGTGGTTTACTGCCCTGTGCTTCGCGCACCATGCGTATAATACTCGCCAATACCGAAGCATTACCAACCTTAGTAGCTTTTACTTTTATATTGCCTTCAAGCAATAATGTTCCTCCAACAACGCTATCACCCACACTTTTTCTCACAGGCAAACTTTCACCCGTTATCATGTGTTCATCTACCTGCCCATTACCCCATATCACTTCACCATCTACTGCAATATTGTCACCGTGATTTGTCAATACAATATCACCTGTGCGTATATGCTCGCTTTCTGTTTCTACAATGCTTTCTTTACCCAGGCTGTCCACCATTACTACACGGGCCATACGTGGCTGCAATTTTACTAGTGCATCTATCGCAACCGTGGTCGATTTTACAGTGCGGTGCTCCAGCCAGTTCCCAAACATCACCAGTGTAATAATAGACGCAGCCGTTTCAAAAAACAGATAGTCGTGTACCTGTTCAGTATAAACCAACAAACCTATAAGCGAATAAACATAAGCAGCTGATGCCCCCAAAACTATCAGCACATTCATATTGGGCATTTTATGTTGCAAAGAGCGCAAAGCACTACCCAAAAACACATACATGCCAATAGCATATACAGGTGTAGCAAGCGCAAATTGTACCCAGGGTATGTGTAGTACATGCCAGCTGCTAAACATGTGCGCCAGTAATGGCACAGTGAGTAGGGTACATATTATTAATTGTATGGTGCTGCCATCAGCATGATTATGCTCGTGATCATGTGCTTGCTCTCCTTCTCTCACTACGTGATAACCCAGGCCATCAATAGCATCATATATTTTTTCTACATCCG
>CBFGNI010000230.1:0-4504 GCA_965650105.1 uncultured bacterium
CCTGACCATCTTCCGTAACGGAATACACTACACGGCTATGCATACCCGAAGCACTATCCCATCGCTTGTAGTGGCCTTTATCGTACATACATATACCTGCGCCGTCGGTAGCCATCCATATACGGCCTTTACGATCGGGGTAAAGCTGGTACACATAGTCGCTGCCAATACCCGAATGCTTGTTGTGGTGCCTGATGAGTGTAACCTGCTGCGTATAGTAGCCGGGATAGGACAGCTCTTCCACACCATTTAGCCCCGATACCCAAATACAATCGTAAGTGCCGGTAATATCCAGCACACTTTCATTTGTCAATTGTGATATGCCGGTAACATTTTTCAATCCTACCCTTTCATCGCGATACCAAAGCCCTTTACCCAATGTGCCTATCCATAACCTGTGCTGCCCGTCAATATACAGGCTGGTAATATCTGCCGGTAAAGTAAGCACCTGTTGCGGAGTACCATTGTTCAATAGCAGGCGGTATAATATTTTGCCTTGCGAGAACCACAGATCGCTGCCTGTATCGCAAACCATAGCCCTGACAGCACTCAACTTATAGGGCGCAGCTACAGGGTACACATCCATATATTCGGCAGGCACAAGGGTAAGTCCTTTATCTGTGGCGCACCACAAAATACCAGACCGGGCGCAAAGTATTTTCTTGAAATGTTTTCCTGCAAAAAAGTATGGCTTTATTGTAATATGGTCATCATCTATCAGGCGTGTTTCCAGCAAGTACCCTTCTTCAGTCACAACCCAGGTACGCTGGGCATCCATCGCAATAATATCGTTCACCTGCCCGTAGTTCCATGCCCTGTCGGTTTCAGGCACCCACACCTGGTGCGACTGTTGACAATAAAAAGCAAGGCCTCCCTGCTGCGTACCCAGCATGTATAGTGTTGAAGAAGGTATCGCCTCGGCTACGCGTACAATATTGTCAGGCAGGCCATCGGTAGTGGTAAAAGCCCTTACAGATATCTTTTTGTCGGCGATGTTTATTTCGTTGATCCCTTTATCGGTACTGGTAACTATACGGTTGCCCGGCAGCTCTGACACGGCGTACACAAAATTATCGGACAGGCCATTGCCTGTATTGCAAGACAAGGCCACGTTGTTTACCACAGCATATAAGCCATCGCCTTCTGTAGTTACCCATAAAATGTGGCTAGGCCCCGATGATATAGATGTGACGGGCGATGAAGGCCTTTCATTATTTATTTTAAATGGTTCGATATGCTGGCCTGCCACCGTAGCTAACGCGCCATTTTTATACCCTACCCATACGCGGCCATAAGAATAGCTGATGGCTGTGGCAGGTATCGACAAGCTGTCGCTTACCTGCAAAAAGCTGCGCCCGTTGAAACGGAAGACCCCTTCATCGGTAGCCAGCCAGATATAGCCCTGTGCATCTTCGGCCATATCATTTACCTGCACGGGCGTTTTCGCATCGTTGAGCCAAAAATCGATACTGATACCGGCTTGCGCACCCGCATATTGTGCGCAACACAGCAACACTAAAAAAAATATGGCACGCAAATAGCTCAAAATTGCAGCTGTGTTTTTATTGTTTAGGCGCTAACTGCGCATTTACCGATACATTGATATCGGGTGAAAGCTTATCGTACACTACCCTTGGTATTTTAATATTATAGTCGGCCAGGAGCACAATAAAATCCGACCTGACGGTTATCTTCTTCCCTGCTATCGTTACCCTTGCATTGATGATACGCTCGCGCTCCACACCATGTATTTTTAGTTTTCCTTTCGAACGTATGTTATATACACCATCCTTAGCCAGGTCTATATCTTCTATTATTTTACCTACGAATATAGCTTCGGGGTAGATGGATGTCTCCATATAGTTTTCATTAAAATGCTCGCGCTGCAAAGGGCTGTTGAAACCTATAAAGCTGACTATACCAATACGGAAAGCGAATGTCTTTTTGCTAACATCCAATTTGCCTTGCAGTTTATCGGAAGAAGCACGTATAAGCTCCTGCGGCGCATCAGAATGAAAGCTGACATGCCCTTTATGCACCTCGTAAATATTTTGCGCACCAACAGGCGCAGCACAGCACAAAGCCAACAGGCAAAACAACAAACGGATAAACATGCAGTAATAAAAGTAAAAAAACTATGGTATAACTGGTAGATTACCAATACGAAACAGGAATTTGAGCTTACGGACATGACAAAACATTAGCGAAATTCGTTTATCTTTAAAGCAGCCCACTATAATTATATCCTATGAAGCCTATCTGGTTATCCGTTATTTTATTCATTATTGGTTTTGGTGCTAAAGCGCAGAACCTGGTAACGAATGGTAGTTTTGAAACCTACACAACATGCCCGGTAGGCGTAGCTGAAATGTATAAGGTTAGCGGATGGTCGTCATATACAACTGTGGGGAGTCCAGATTATTTCAATAGTTGTGCAGGCAGCGGAGCAATTATTGGGGTACCAGCTAACCTTCAGGGCTCACAATCGCCTGCTGATGGGAATGCATATATCGGACTTGTTAATTATACCCCTTTAGCATCTTATTTACCTAACTACAGAGAGTATGTAGTAAGTTCAATATCTCCACTTACTATTAATAAACTGTATGAAATATCTTTGTCTGTTTCGCTGGCTGATGAGCACATTTATGCTACGGATGGCCTTGGGGCATTTTTTTTTGATAATGGGCAGGCTTCACGAACAGACACGTTCCTTTCTATTACACCGCAAGTATCCTTTTCCAGCTATGGAAATATCTCTGATAAAACCGGGTGGACAAGATTGACGGGATATATTTCTGCAGATTCAGCTTATGACAATATTGTGTTAGGTGGCTATTTAAATGATGCTCAAATAAGTTATAGTTCTACCAGTAGTGGTACCTACGCAATTTCTTATTATTATGTAGACAGCGTAGTAGTACAACTTGTGAAACGTTTGTATATTAATTACACCAACCAACACTTATGTGCTGGGGGCCCCATAAGTGTGCCCTTTACCATAAAAGGCCCAACAAGTTTCTTTAGTAGTAGCAATACTTTTACACTACAACTCTCCAATGCGAGTGGTAGCTTTTCCAGCCCGATAGATATTGGCACGCTTAGTTCCACCTCTGCAGGTACTATAACAGGGACCATACCTGTCACTACTGCAACAGGGACAGGCTACCGTATAAGAATTGTGTCTAGTTCAGGAGTAGACACATCCGCAGATAATGGCCTTAACATTACCATTTCTCAATACCCTAATATTACCGCCAGCAGCAATAGCCCGCTATGCGAGGGCAGCAGCACCCTCAACTTATCGGCCACAACTGTAACGGGCGCCAATTATGAATGGAACGGGCCTTCCAGCTTTTATAGCAACACTCAAAACCCGGTGATAACTCCTGTAGCCCCAACCCAATCGGGCGATTATATAGTAGCTGTAACGGATAATTATTGCACCAGTTATGATACCGTTTCCGTAGTGGTACACCCCGACCCAAATGCAACTATCACCAATAATAACATCGTATGCCCCGGCACTACTTTCCAACTGAACGCAACTGCTTTGGCAGGAAGTACTTTTAGTTGGACGGGCCCGGGTGGATTTACCAGCAATATTGCCAATCCATCGTGGCCCAATGCCACATACACAGATGCAGGAACATATATAGTAACGGCTACTAAAGATGGTTGCAGCAGTACTGCATCCATTGCTATGAATGTACAAATAACTACCGCAACACCTGTAGCCGGCAGCAATAGCCCTGTTTGTGAAGGTTTTCCACTGAACCTTACCGCTACCTGTGCAACACCAGGCGTTACTTACAACTGGACTGGCCCTTCAGGCTACACCAGCACGCAACAAAAACCTGCACAGGCTGCTACCATGAACCACAATGGAGATTTTATTGTACACGCTACTGTAAATGGTTGCGTATCGCTGCCCGATACGGTGAACGTACAAGTGTACCCCAAGCCTTACTTAGGCAACTACGCCAGCCCCAACGATACCGTATGCGAAGGCACGGTGGTGACCTTTGTTACCGTACCTATGAGCGGGGTTACCAATCCTACCTTCCAATGGTTTAAGAATAATGCGCCGGTAGCCGGTGCTACTAACCTTACATTGATAGCGCCTTATACTACCGGCGATACTTTCTACTGCCGCACTTACTGCCAAAACCAGTGTGGCGATAACCTGACCCTGTACAGCAACAAGGTAGGCATGACGGTGATGCCGATCATTACCGACTTATCAGTCACTCTTTCATCAGTACCTGCGCAAGCCTTACCCGGTAGCCCTGTAACATTTATGGCTACCGTGCTAGGTGGCGGATATAGTCCAACTTATCAGTGGAAGAAAAACGGAGTAGACATTAACAATGCTATTTATGCCATATACAGCGCCAATAACTTATCGCCGTACGACGAGATAGTTTGCTGCGTGGTAAGCAGCGACCCTTGTGCCATGCCTACCACCGCCTGCAGCGATGCCATGGTGATAAACTTCCCTACC
>CBFGNI010000231.1:0-4498 GCA_965650105.1 uncultured bacterium
GGGTTTACCTGTCCGCATTACAACCATTGCCAGAGGGATAGCTTTTGGTGGCGAACTGGAATATGCAGATGAAATGACGTTGGCACGATCAATAGCTAAGCGCTTGCCGGTTGATAGTTATGTCAATATTCGGTCGTAGCAAACGCATTCTATTTATTTGATTTCTGAATATCACCTTGGTTTGAAGGCGTACTACGCATTTTTATTTCCATCCCGTTTGATAATTTTCTTGTACCATTAACGGTACTATTACCATATTGTGCAGAAGATCTATTGGCTTCAGCACTGTTGTTTTCTGTAGTATTTGAAGTGCCTGCTGCACCTTTTGGCGAGCAGCTTATAGCGCCTAATGTAAAAATGACTACTAGTGAGAATAGGGTAAAAAATTTCATCTTAATATATTTTTGTTAGAGCGTTAAAGTTAAGTATAAATAAATCAGCTACGTGCAATTTCACAATACTTCAACATATCCTTCATACACGTAAACAGCCGGTCCTTTCAGCACTACGTTTTTTGCTGTAGCTGCTTCCTTTTTGCTGAATGATACTGATAGTTCCCCGCCCGGTGTCTGTATGGCAATATCATAATCGCCGGTTTCGAAACCAACAGATGCAATGGCGGCGGCGGTAACACCTGTGCCGCAGCTATAGGTCTCATCTTCCACACCACGCTCGTAAGTGCGTACAATAAGCCGGTTCTCGCCACGCTGCACAAAATTTACATTCGTGCCACCGGGGCCAAATGCAGGCAGGTAGCGGATACGCCTGCCTTCATTCACTACATCGGTATTTGCCACATCTGCTACAAAAGCTACATAATGCGGTGAGCCGGTATCCAGTGTATAGTTGCTGTTTTCGGTGCTTATACTATGTACATCTTTCATGTGCAGGTGCACAATGCCTTCCGTGTCTATTGTTGCCAGGTGTGGGCCATCTATAGCTATAAAGTTTGCCTTATTATTAATAATACCCAGCTTCTTTGCAAAAGCTACAATGCACCTGCCCCCGTTGCCACACATGCTGCTTTCGCCGCCATCAGAATTATAATATACCATCCTGAAATCATAGCCTTCGGCATTTTCCAGCAGCATTAGGCCATCGGCACCAATACCAAACCTGCGGTGGCACAGCCAGGCTACCTGTTCTTTGGTCAGGTCGGTTTTTTCGTGCCTGTTATCAAGCAAAATAAAATCGTTACTGGTGCCGTGATATTTATAAAAATGAAGTTTCATATTATCGGAATGGTAAGTATTGTTCTGCACGTGAATAGGAGCTTTGCATTGATGTACCATTAAACAGTATGCTGCGCCATTGTGTGTTGCGCTGCTCGCCATTTACGGTAGAGTGTAGCAGTATCATATCGCCAATGATACTTGGTGGCTGGTAAAACAAAAATATACCCTGGCTGCTTTGCTTGCCCGGTGCGTTATACTGCCATATTTCATACGGCAGCGAACCTGGTTCGTTCAGCACAATAACGCGTTCATTAGGCTTGCCATATTTCAGGTATATCTGCCCGCGCTCGGTTTCGTAACCTCTTGTACTGCTGCCACCAAATAGTTTGTTTACCTCTTTTACTTTATCGGTGTATTCCTGCCATGCCTTATCCGGGTTTTCAGGGTTTCTGCCTTTAAAGAAGTTGTAAACAAAATATTGCATGTATGTCTGGTCAGGGTTTTCTAAAAAGCCCGATATGCTGTTACGCTCATTAGCACTGCCAATAGGTTGTATCATCCTTAGTATGGCGCGTAGCTGTGCTACATTGAATTTGCCTACGAATGTATTGCCAAGGTCAAATACATTCACTTTGTAT
This sequence comes from uncultured bacterium, assembly GCA_965650105.1. Taxonomy (GTDB): domain Bacteria; phylum Bacteroidota; class Bacteroidia; order Chitinophagales; family Chitinophagaceae; genus Polluticoccus. Next base: position 1,814 of record CBFGNI010000231.1, read on the forward strand.
ATCGGGGCAAATGCATCGGTATCTGAAGCGCTGCTATCTGCCGTTACGGCTTTAGGGGCATTATTGCTACGCTGAAAAAAATAACTCTTAGCCGCTATCTGTTCTTGTTTTTCATCTTGCAGCACTACGTTCAGGTAGTAGTTGCCCGATGGCAATGTGCTTATATTGAAAACACCTGTAAAGGGTATCACCGGTGCTGCTTTCACCGTATCAGTCGTTTCCATTTTGTACACAGCCCTGTCAAATTCTTTTTTCGATATGGTGGTATTTTGTACCAGTATTTTATGGTGTGTAGTATTGGCCTGATACAACTCTGTATAAAATCTCAACTGGTTACGCTCATCGCCAATAAAGTTCATGGACAGTGGTATTTGCAACCTGTCGTTCTTTTGAAATATACTTTTTATAGGTGATGCATAAGCCGTATCCAGCAGTTGTATGTCACTATAAAAAGGTTTGGCTGGTGCGGCAGTTACGGTAAAGGAGTCGCTGTACACGTATGCATTCTGTGGCTTTTGTTTATCGCGAAATTGTACTTCCAGTTTTATATTGCCGGTGGGTAATGTATAGCGGTGAAGGTCGATAATGCTTTGGTTATATATATTAGCTGCAGTAGTTGGTGTTGTTTGCAGGGCAAACACATCGGTGAGCACAATACCGGTATCATTACGCAGCACTATCTGCGTTTCTATGGTAGCGCTCCAAAGGCTATCAGCCTGCTGGGTCATATGTAAGCTACCGGGGTTTATTTGCCAGTATAGCTCTATATAGGGCTTGTATCCATCGTCTTTAGCCTGCACATAAAATATAGTGTAAGAAGTAACTGCTTCTATAGCCTTTGCCTGAAAACCCGATAATATAGCTGCAATGCACAACCAGCTCCAACGCGTCATTAATAAATATTTTATGCAAATTACTTTAAAATAAACTTTCTTCGCGGTTGTATGGCAACGGTTGTTAGTCCTATTATACCTTTTCCCAATATGCAGTGGTGGAAGCTGGTAGCTGCCAACCCCGATGTAATGTGGGACGAGGCCGAGCATTTCGAGAAAATGACCTATCGCAACAGGTATTATGTAACCGGCCCCAACGGGCTTATACAGTTAAGCATACCCCTGCAACACGGCCGCAACCAGCGTTGCCTCATGGCTGAAGTTATAATAAGTAATAAAGACCGCTGGCAAATACAACAGTGGCGTACTTTGGTTTCTGTGTACAACAGGTCTCCGTATTTCAGTTTTTATGCTACAACGTTAGAGCCCTTGTTTTTGAAGCCTTATACACGCCTGATAGATTTTAACATGGCTACAATACAGTGGCTGAAGCAGCAATTGTCTTTATCTTTTACCGAGATAAAAACTGTTTCTTATAAAAAAGAATATGGCAATGATACAATAGATATAAGGAAGTCTTTAAAGCCGGGTATGGAAAGAAAAGTGCTGCAAGAAGCGGCACCATACTACCAGCTGTTTAGTGAGCGCAATGGTTTTATACCTAACCTTAGTATGCTGGATCTGCTTTTTTCCGATGGCCCCGGCAGTATGTACACACTTAGGCTTGTAAAATGATAAAGGGCCCCGGTTAAGGGCCCTTTATCATTGGTTATCGCTCAGTGTTTCTAAAGCTTTTCCACTTTTATTATTTTGTTGTTCAGCTCATCGGTATAGCGCAGCAGGTATATTCCCGGTGCCATTCTTTCCATATTTATACTGGCGGCGTTTTTCTGAATTGCTGCTTCCAGCAGTACCTTGCCCGATATGTCTGTCAGCTGCAGTTTACTTTGTTCAGAAACATTCATACCCGTAAACGATACATTCAATATATCAGTAACGGGATTGGGATATGCGGCTATATTGAACCGGTCGTTACTTGCATTAACCACATTTAGCGGGAAGGTGGTGAACGATGCAGTTGCCCATGGCGATATACCTTCGATGCCTATGCTATTACAATAGCTACGTACATGTACGTAATATTTAACACCGTCATTCAGTGCCGGTAAATGTATGCTGTTAGCAAGGTATTTTGTGCCTATTGATGGAGGTGACGAACTCTTGGTGACGGCATATTCATAGATGTAAGCTGTAGGTATCTCCTCCCAAAAAGCTACCGCTTCATTAGTGCTTATATAATCAGTTTGTATCACCGGTGCCCTGCACGGTATTGGTGTCAGGAATGAATCGAGCGACCAGCCGGATACTTCTCCGGTACAGTTCGAGCGTATATGCACATAATATAAAGTGTTTTCTGTAAGGCCTGTTACCGATGCATTGTTGGTAATGGTATTGATAACTCCGGTTGAACTGGTAGGGTCGGTATTGCTTTGGTCAACAATATAGTCCCAGCTATTGGCCGATGCCAATGGTGCCCATGAAAAATCGGCTGTTGTCGGGGTAATGCTGGTTACCTGGAAGTTAGATGGTGTATTGCATGGCGGCAACGTTGTAAAAGTATAATTGGCCCATTGCGATATTTTTATTGCGGTGCAGTAGTTGCGTACATGCAGGTAATAAGTGGTAGAAGGTGTAAGCCCTGTAATGCTGGCACTGGTGGCAGTGGTGTGGGTTACAGGCCCTGTGGTGTATGTTGCATTCTGGTCAACTACATAATCGTATCCTGCCGAACCAGATACAGCACCCCAGCTTACGTTGGCCGATGTAGGGAGCAAGTTGGATGCTGTTAAGC
>CBFGNI010000232.1:0-4489 GCA_965650105.1 uncultured bacterium
AGATGGCATAGTAGAGCGCATAGTATATGCGGAAGTGCCGCCCCGTGTGGAATACCGCCTTACCAAACTGGGCAATACACTTACACCCGTACTCACCGCTATGAGCAACTGGGGCGATATGCACCGCAAGAAGGCAACGGTAATAACTAAGCGTGTTGTACAAAAGGTATAGGTAGTTCTACCCGAGTATATTTTCAATGGTGCCTGCTAATACATGAAATGCAATTCGTATATTACAGTAAATCATATTCGCATGAAATCACTACTCTTTATGGTTCCATTTACCATGATGGCCTTTGTTGCACAAGGCCAAACGTACGAGCAACTATCCGGCCAAACACCTACCAACTTACCTTCCAGGATACCCGATGGCCCCGGAGAAACCACTACACCGGCGCTACCCAGTATCGGACCTTCAACAGTGCTGCAACCCAACCCATGGGATGTTCCTACACAACAGGGCTCCCAACCGCAAGTACCGGTCAATAATGGCTTGCCAGGTATAGGCCCCACACCGCCATTGCAACCACTGCCCTGGCAAAAGCCCGATTAAAGTATAATAGCAATAACACGCATTGTCCAGCTACTATAAAAAGTAATTGCCGGTATGAAAAACCTTATCATTCTTATTTCATTCCTATTATTAGCTACTGCTGCAAAAGCACAGAAAATATATTTCACCGATACTACTAATGTGTGGTATTATATTTCTGAAGCGTATTGGAAAAACACAGTTCATGAATATAGCTACCATGGCGACACAGTAGCAAATAGCTATACATATTTTAAGCTTGGCAGCCCACTTTGGGTTAGGGAGGATACCGCTGCTGGTATTGTTTACTATTCGAACGATCTAAATAGTACGGATAACATTCTATACAATTATAATCTGCAGTTAGGCGATACCTTCACAACAGATGGGCATACAATGTTTTCACAAAGTGCAGGTGACACTTTTATACTAACGGCTATAGATACCATAAATATTGCTGGCTATACTCATAAACTACAACGGTTCGATTATCTATTGCCGGCAGGAGGAGCTTATGTGTTAGTTATCGAAGGATTGGGCTCTTGGGAAGCAGGATTTATTCTAAACCCTCCTCACCCGGATGATTATGGTTTATTGAGCTGTTTTGAAAACAATAAGAGGAATGTAACAATACGTCCGGCAATAGGCTTCTTTGATAATATACATAGTTGTGAATTGCTTTCAGTAAATGAACTGACCAAAGATGTGGTACAGATCGTCCCCAACCCTGCGAACAGCAATAGCATACTTTGGCTATCGCAAACACTACAGCATGGCAAGTTGCTAATTACAAACGCTATGGGGCAGAAAATTGCAGCTATTAATATTAAAGAACAAAGCAGTATAGCACTTGGTGCCTACATAAGCACACCCGGTGTTTATATATATCAACTAAGCGATCTGCAAACAGGTGCTGTACAGTCGGGCAGGTTTGTATTTGAATGATACACCTTATTATGCTTCCCTTAACATTATCTTTCGTAACTTCATCATAGCCCCACACATAGTAGGGCCATCAAGAATTTCCGATCTCATTTTTTACGGCCAAAGATTACCAACTCCAGCCTTCTAATTTATTTCTACTTCTTGGGTTTGTTCATCCTAAACCAAAGGGTATATTATGCCGGTTCTCATTTTTTTTATTGCAGTGTGGTATCTCTCACTGTTCTCACAAACGTTCTTTCACCACAGGTACGCATCGCACGGGGCTTTTACCATGAATAAGTTCTGGGAGCGTTTCTTTTTCATCTTTACGTATATAACGCAGGGGCCGCACTACATGAGCCCGCGTGCCTACGCCATTATGCACCGTATGCACCACGCCTATACCGATACCGATAAAGATCCCCACTCGCCTGCCTTCAGCAGCAACCTCATCAGCATGATGTGGCGCACCCGCAATTTCTACAACGAAATTGTACACAACCGCATGGAAATAGAACCCCGCTTCCTGAAGAACCTTCCTGAATGGAAGAGTTTCGACAAGTGGGCCAACTCTACGCCATCGCGCATTATATGGGCGGCAGCTTACATAGCTTTCTTTATATTCTTCGCCAGCAACCCCTGGGTATATCTGCTGTTACCTATCGCACTGGGCATGGGTGCCTTTCACGGCGCGGTCATCAACTGGTTTGCGCATAAATACGGGTATATCAACTTCAGGCTGAAGAACACATCGCGCAACCTCCTGTTTATCGATGTTTTTATGCTGGGCGAATCGTATCACAACAATCACCACAAACGCCCTTCGTCGGTAAACTTTGGTAAGCGCTGGCACGAGATCGATCCCGTATATCCCATTATACGCCTTATGGCATGGCTGCGCATTATTAAGCTGCCAAGGCTGGTAACAGTAAGCCAAAGGCAAAGAAAAGCGGGAATAGCGAAGTAAGAAAGGTAGTGCCTGGCGCAGGCTGCGCATAGCAGGTTAGCGGTTCACCGTAGTACCCAGCAGCGTAAGTTTTATACAGGCAAAGCCAAAGCCTTCCGTATTTATCAGGCGCATATCTTTCAGGGCGGTAAGGCAGGGCATCAGGTTATCCTGCGTTATCATCAGCTCATTTACCAGTTCTTGTACCATTATTTTGGGGCGTGGGTTCATTTCCCTGGCGCTCATCTCCTTTATCTTCCGGTACACTTCATTTACGGTAATAGCTGCCATAGTGGTCGTTTGGCCTGAAGGTAACGCATTATGCCGCCAATAACCATTAATATTTTAAAAAGCCAATAATAAAACCTAACTTTGTGTAGATATTGGCCCTTCTGCCACTGCGTCTTACTGATCTGTATTTTAACATATTCTCTTCAGTTTTTGCTTTTACAGCAGCCCAAAATTATCATTTAACTTTTTTTGTTTTTATGAATATTTTTGTTGGAAACCTGAATCACCAGATCACAGAGCGGCAGCTGCAAACCATGTTTGAGGCTTTTGGCGAAGTAACCTCTGTACGACTAATGACCGACAGCATAACCAGGCGCCCGCGTGGCTTTGGTTTTGTAGAAATGACAGATAACACACAGGCGGAAAAAGCGATAGCGCAGTTGCACAACACCAGTGTAAACCAGCAGGCAATAGTAGTGAACGAAGCCAAGCCAAGAGGCAGCAACGAGTTTGGCAGCTCTACTGCTAAAAGGTGGAACAACAACCGCGACTGAGAAAGAGCAAAAGGAACAAATTTCCATATAACTGTACACAGGCATGAAGGCCTGCGCTGCTATGGGGTTTTTCCATGGCAGTTTTTGTAAGAAGTTTTTTGTTTTATTGGGCGTAAAAAAGAGGAGTGTGACGTATGAATATTTATATAGGCAACCTGCACAACCATGCATCGGCCGGGCAGATAAAAGACCTCTTTAAAGAATTTGGCCAGGTAACCGCCGTAGTGATAATGGATGATGGCGGCCACTCGAAAGGATACGCGATGGTGCAGATGAACGACAGGAATGAAGGCATGGAAGCCATAAGAAAACTGCACATGCAGAATTTTATGAACCAATACCTGGAAGTAACCGAATCGGCACCGGACAATAGCAAAGGACACAGAACACGTAAACAACAAAACGACAGCGATAGCAGTGCATAAAAAACGAAACACGCACTCAGCACACACCCTGAATATGAAGATCTTTATAGGCAACCTGGATAGCAATGTAACCTCGGCCGACCTTAACGCCCTGTTCTCGCAATATGGCGATGTACTGGCCGCCAACATACCGCAAGATACCGACAGCGCATCGCGCGGGTTTGGTTATGTGCTTATGGGCAACGAGGCCGACGCGCGAAACGCTATAAACGCACTGAACAAAAAAGCGTTTATGGGCCAGTTTCTTACCGTTAGCGAAGCTATACACAGCGCAGCCTGCAACAATAGTGTGGCTATGCCTGCTTAAGCAGCGCGGTAGCAAATGATAAGTGACGGAATAACTAAAATATTGTAAACAAAAATTTAAAAGATAAATGGCGCAAACCGCAGCAAAAAAAGAAAAAGAGAAAAAGAGATTGAAGGCCAAGCAGGAAAAAATGCAAAAAATGCTTGAGCGTAAAGAAAACAACAACAAGGGTAAAAGCCTGGAAGACATGATGGTGTACCTGGATGAAAATGGCAACTTTACCGATTCGCCACCCGATGCCAGCAAGCGTAAAGAAATAAACGCGTCTGATATATCGCTGGCAGTATCTCGCCCCAGGGATGAAGAAGAACTGGTGGTGGAACGTAAGGGCCTTATTACCTACTTCAACGAAAGCAAAGGTTACGGTTTTATTACCGATATGAAGAGCAAAGAAAACATCTTCATGCACGTAAACAACTTGCTGACACCCGTGAAAGAGAGAGATATGGTAACCTTCGAAACCGAACGTACACAACGTGGACTATCGGCCATAAAAGTAAAAAAAGCATAACGCTTCCATCATATTTACACAATACCAAAGCCACCCCAACCCGGTGGCTTTTTTGTTTT
>CBFGNI010000233.1:0-4476 GCA_965650105.1 uncultured bacterium
TATCGGGTGAGCCGCCTTTGGGTAAATACTGGATGAGCAAGTTGACATAATCGTTCTTGCGCTGCTGCGTGAGTTTATAACCACGTTTCTTCATCTCTGCCCATACCATACGGAAGTGGCCCCACTCTTCTGTAACTACAGGCGCCAATGCATTTACCAAAGCAATCCTATCGGGGTATAATTGTATGAGCGAGATACATTGCGTAGCGGCTTTCTGTTCGCAAAAAGCGTGGTCGGTCAATATTTCTTCAAGCGATACGGCAGCAAGATCGGCCCAACGCGGGTCGGTAGGCATCTTTAAACCAAGTATCGAATTATCAGCAGTACTCATACTGCAAAATAAAGCTGGGGCACGGTTTTATCAAACGTGTTTATATGAGCACACAGAAAAAATACCCATTCTTTAAACGCAATGGCCTTAGCATAGTCATGTTACTCCTTATGCTATTTTCTCTGGCGGGGCAGTTCTTCACCGGCATGCAGGAGAAGAATGAAGAACAAAAGGACGAGGGCCACTCACCCTTATCAATAGTTGAATATGCGCAAAGCGGCCACTTTATACAAGCAACATTTGAAAACTGGGAAAGTGAGTTTTTGCAAATGGCGTTGTATGTATTTCTAACTGTAAGGCTTTATCAAATAGGATCTTCAGAATCGAAAGACCCGGATAAAAAAGAAGAAGTAGATCGCGAACCGGAAGCCAAACCTGATGCGCCATGGCCTGTACGTAAAGGCGGTATATGGCTGAAGCTTTACAGCAATTCTTTAACCATTGTTTTCGTACTACTGTTCCTTATTTCCTTTGGCCTGCACTTTTATGGCAGCTTAAAGGACTATAATGAAGAGCAGATCGATAAGGGACTGCCCGGTACTATATGGAGTCATTATATCGATTCACCCAGGTTCTGGTTTGAATCATTCCAAAACTGGCAAAGTGAATTTTTATCTGTTGCCAGTATTGTATTACTATCTATATGGTTCAGGCAAAAGGGATCGCCGGAATCAAAGCCTGTAGATGCTCCGCATAGTAAAACCGGTAAATAAAAAAAGACCGGCACAAATGTACCGGCCTTCATTAGTAATACTAAAATTATTTAGCCATCGTCTTTTTAGCCTCAATGCTTAATGTAGCATGGGGCACAGCACGAAGGCGCGCTTTATCTATCAGCTTACCTGTTACGCGACAGATACCGTAAGTTTTATTCTCAATACGGATCAATGCTTTTTCCAGGTGGTTGATAAACTGGATCTGGCGGCTGGCCAGCTGGGCCAGTTGTTCGCGTTCCATAGCACCGCTACCATCTTCCATATTGGCATAACGGTTTTCGGTATCTTCAGTACCTGCTTCGTCTTTACGTGTTATTAAGCCTTGTAAATAGGTTAATTCTTTACGGGCGCTTTCCAGGCGGCCTGTTATCAGTTCTCTGAACTCGTTCAGTTCTTCGTCGCTGTATCTGTACACTGGTCCTTGTGTTTGTTCTGGTTCATCTAATATTGAGCGTGTAAATTCAGGCTGGTAATGGATCATTGTTTTACCTGCTTTATCCGCTTCTTTTGCTTTGTTTTCAAGGCGACGGTGTGCTACAATAATACTTGGTTTCTTCTCTTCGCGCGCACTGACACGTGCCGAAGCAGGTGCGGATGTAGCCTGTTTTGAAGGTGCAGAACGATCTGCGGCACTTGCACTGGCCGATGGCCTGTTGGGCAAGGCAGTTTTAGCAAATGTTGTAACTGTTTTGGTTGGCTGCTTGGATGAAGAACCTTTTTTAGCTTTAGCAGGCGCTTTTTTTACAGGCGCAGGAGGTGCCGCCACTATTTTTGCCGCTGGTGCAGGAACCGCCTTTTTTACTGGAGCAGCCTTAGCTGCTGGCGCAGGAGCCGCTTTTTTTGCCGGTGCCGGTTTTGCAGCAACAGCTTTCTTGGCAGGAGCCTTAGCAACAGGCGCCGCTTTTTTTGCGGGGGCCGCTTTTTTTGCCGGCGCAGCCTTTTTAGCCGGAGTTGGTGCTTTCTTTGCTGGTTTTGCTGCTACAGTCTTATTATTAGTCTTTTTCAATGCTTTTGTATTTTTTGTATCTACTTTCTTAGCTGGTGCCGATTTCTTAACTGGTGATCCTTTCTTAGCTGTGGGTGCCACTTTCTTAGCTGGTGCAGCTTTTTTAGCAGGAGCCGCCTTCTTCGCAGGAGCCGCTTTTTTTGCCGTAACTTTTTTTGCGGTTTTAGCCGCAGGTTTTGTGTTTTTAGCCACGGTTTTTTTTGCCGGTGCAGGCTTTTTAGCGTTCTTTGAAGACTTGGCTGCAGGTTTTTGTTTAGTGGCCATAACCTTAAGAAGTTTTAGATATTAACACTTTGAGAGTTGCTTCATTTACCTCTATTTCAACACCTTGCGGTATATTAGAAACGAGTTGAATATTATCTGCCAAAATTTCCGTGCAAATATAATCACTGAAATTTATAATTGCTGATTTTAATGGTTCGTACTCTTCTATTGTAACTACAATTCTGTCAGTTAGTTCCAGGCCTGTCTCCTTTCGTATCTTCTGTATCCGGTTCACCAGTTCGCGGGCGTTACCTTCATCCTGCAAGGCTTCGTTCACTGTTATATCCAGCGCCACAGTCAGGTTGTCTTTATTGGCAACCGACCAGCCGGGTATATCTTCGGCTATGATGTCCACATCTGCTACTTCGATAGTAACAGGTTCTCCATCAACCTGTAAGATATAATTTTTTTGCTTTTCAAGCTCGGTTATCTGGTGCTGGTCCATTTGGGTGATGGCTGCCGCCACTGCCTTCATTTTAGCGCCCATACGCGCACCCAGCTGTTTGAAATTCGGTTTCAGTTTTTTCTTAATAAATCCTTCGGTTTCAGTCAGGTATTCTATCTGCTTAACGTTCACCTCGTTCTTTATCAGGTCTTCTATCTTCTGTACCTGTTGCTGCATGTGTTTATCCAACACAGGTATTAATACTTTTTGTAATGGCTGGCGCACTTTCAAGTTCACCTTTTTGCGTATAGATAATACCAGTGAAGATATATCCTGCGCAAGGCGCATACGCTCTTCCAGTTCGGTATCAATTATGCTTTCATCGGCCTCAGGATAATCGCACAGGTGTACCGATGACAGGTGGAAACGCTGCGTAACGCTGTTCAGGTTGCAGTATAACCAGTCGGCAAAGAACGGGGCTATCGGCGCCATCAGTAACGATAAGGTTTCCAGGCATTCATATAATGTCTGGTAAGCACTTATTTTATCGTGCTCATATTCACCTTTCCAGAAACGGCGGCGGCAAAGGCGTACGTACCAGTTGCTCAGCTGCTCATCGAGGAAACTTTCCATTGCCCTGCCAGCTTGCGTAGGCTCGTAATCGTCCATATACTTGGTCACCTCTTTTACAAGCGACTGTAAAGAAGAGAGTATCCATTGGTCTATTTCGGGGCGCTGGTGAACCGGTATATATTTTTCTTTGAAAATGAAGCCATCGACATTGGCATACAAGGCCAAAAACTGGTAGGTATTATATAAGGTGCCAAAATATTTACGCTGTACTTCTTTGATACCCTCTACATCGAATCTAAGGCTATCCCATGGCGATGCATTGGTTATCAGGTACCAGCGGGTAGCATCGGCACTATGTTTCTCTATCGTTTCGAAGGGATCAACTACGTTGCCTATGCGCTTACTCATTTTGTTGCCGTTCTTATCGAGCACCAAACCATTCGATACAACCGTTTTGTACGCAACACTATCAAACAACATAACACCTAAGGCATGCAGGGTATAGAACCAACCACGGGTTTGATCGACACCTTCAGCAATGAAATCGGCGGGGAAGTTGGCCTTCAGTTCTTTTTTATGATGCGCATTGAACGGGTAATGCAATTGCGCATAAGGCATAGCGCCCGAATCGAACCACACGTCCACCAGATCGGGTTCCCGTTGCATGGGCTTGCCACTGTCCGAAACCAATACTATCTGGTCAACAAAGGGCTTGTGGAGGTCGAGCGTATTATCATCAACAAACTGGTTAAGATCCAGTTTCTTATCTGCTTTCTTTATTTCTGCTTTCAGTTCTTCAATACTGCCGATGCATTTCACTTCGGTACCATCTTCAGTCACCCAAACAGGCAGTGGTGTACCCCAGTAGCGGCTGCGGCTCAGGTTCCAGTCCACCATGTTCTCCAGCCAATTACCGAAACGACCCTCACCTGTAGCTTTTGGCTTCCAGTTGATAGTTTTGTTCAGCTCTATCATTCTATCCTTAACAGCAGTGGTTTTTATGAACCATGCATCGAGCGGATAATAAACGATCGGCTTATCGGTACGCCAGCAGTGTGGATAGGTGTGTTCGTATTTTTCAACCTTGAATGCGTTGCCCGATGTTTTCAGCTTTACAGCTATGTCCACATCTACATCTTTATATTCAGGGTCGTCTTTATAGTTTTTTACAAACCTGCCACTCAGCTCGCCAGTATAATCG
>CBFGNI010000234.1:0-4448 GCA_965650105.1 uncultured bacterium
CTGTTAATACAGTAAACAGCAATGATAATATTAATACACAACCTACAACACAAACACCCCCTATAGTGTTTCAAGAACCAGCACAACAACCTCAAAAGAAGGGCTGGAGTTCAAAAGCTAAAGGCGCAGTGATAGGTGGTGTGGCCGGTGCCGCTGCCGGTGCTATTATTAATAAAAGACAAAGAGTAGTTGGTGGTGTTGTTGGCAGTGTGCTAGGTGCCGGTGCAGGGCTGGGTATAGGCGCTATCTTAGATAAGAAGAATGGCAGATAGGAAGACTAAAAGGGCTTCAGGATGATCCTGAAGCCCTTTTCTTATAGATTAATTATTTGGGTACCCACAAATACAAGCTTTTCAGATTGGCAAAGGCTGAAAAAGCCAAATCCGGTAACAATATTGGTTGGTAAATTAATAGGTTCGCCGGTCAATTGATTAATAAGAAAACCGCTGCGCTTGTATGCGGACAAATATTGATAATATGCATTATCGATACGCGCAACTTGTACAACTAGTGTATCGTTAGGATTCACCTTCATGGATATTGTTTTATCGAGGCCGCCATTTAACGCATCTTCCCCAGTAAGTAATTCCAATGTTTTGGGTGAAAAATTGTAAATAGTTGGCAGTTTACCAATAGCAGTACTGAGATTGTTTTGCATTTGTGCAGTTGTGCTATAGGTAACAAAAAACTTATCATTGCTCGTTACGTTGTTTATTTGCAAGTGCAGTTTAGTAATGGTATCAGCGCCTTCCATTTCCAACTTACGCTCTACTTTCCCAACTGAAGGCTGTGCAAAAAAAATAGTATTTGCTGTTGCTGCTGTGTTTTTTGCCATATCTTTTACCATCAAGGTATATTGTACGCCTTTCTTCAATTTTAGCTTGCGGCTAGCATACAAACCGGCTGATACTTGTGATAAAGTGTCTGGCAAAGCCCCTTCCTCTGTTATCGTGACCAAACCTCCATCTATCAACATATCTTTTGGGATGCCTGATTTCGTTTTGTCACCGCTTGCGACAGTATCATTCAAACCAACACAAGAGCTGATAGAATAGCCTGCCGATACGAATACTGTGTGCTCATCGAAAGCAATAGAAGATATAGTAATAGCAGGTGGTGCTTGTGGAACTTCTATTTCCAGAGGTTTGGGGCGGCAAGCAATGAAGCAAGGAATAATAAGTGCTAAAAGAAGAGTTTTATTTAAGAACATGATCAGTGATTTTTAAAAATTTAAGTTGACAGCCGCTGCAGTTATTGTACCAAACAAACCACGCTGCTGATATTTATAAGTTGAAGTTTTATCGTCCCATACACGTTGCACATTAGTGGGTTGTGAACGATTCAATAAGTTATATACGCTTAAATGCGCATCGCCATTTATACGTTTACTCAGCTTGAATTTGTATTGCACGTCTATATCTACACGAAAGGCATCAGACAACCGCAATTCATTGCGGCCGGTGTAGGTAGGCATTATCTCGAAACCAGTAAAGTCGGGCTTAGGTATTACATACTGGCCTGTTTGGCCTGTGAAGGGTGCACCCGTTGAGTAAATAATATTGGTACTGAAGCCCCAGTGTTTTGATAAATCGTACATACCAACAAATGAAAGATCGTGCCTGCGGTCGTAACGTGCGTAGTATTCTTTGCCTTTGTTCAGTGAGTCGAATTGACGCTTGGCGTAAGAAAGTGAATAACCTATCCAACCGGTGAATTTGCCTGCTGTCTTTGTAGCAAATAATTCCAAACCATACGACCTGCCTTTACCTGTTACTAATTCCTTTTCATAATCTTTATTCAATATCAGCAATGCACCTTCACGATACTCAATCAAGTTGCGTAGCCATTTGTAATACACTTCAGCACTCAGGTTGATACCTAAAGAAGGGATCGTATAGCTATAACCTGCGCTTACCTGATCGGAGATACCCGGCTTTATTGAGCCTGTTACAGGATACCAAATATCCGTAGGTAATACCAATGAGGAGTTAGACACAAGATGCAGGTATTGCGCCATACGGGCATAAGACATTTTGAAAGAGCTATGATCGTTTACTAAATACCTTACTGCAAGTCTTGGTTCAGCATTCATATACAATTTGCTCTTTACTGCATCCCCGCTTAACCTGAAGCCCAGGTTTGCCTGCCATCTGTCGCTGATCTTGTAATCATCGTTTACATAAACGGCTGCTTCTGTATTGTATATTTTTTGCCCGTCGTTATTGCCGAACTTATCCAGTAATTGCCCCTGACTGCTTACTATATTCGGATTGAAGTAATGATAAGTAAGGCTAAAACCGGCAGTAAATGTATTTCTATCGCTTTTGTAACTCCTTATGTCTCCTTTTATCCCCAGATCTTGTATAGCAGATTGCATAGCAATATTATTTGAACCCATACTGCCATTCACATTATACTTAAACTTGGTGTAAAGAATAGCCAGATCAGTACTATACTTAGCACGAATAGGTATGTGGTTCCATCTTAGCGATATGGTTTGGTTACCCAGTTTCATACCACTTTTTACGCGGGTGGATTCAGCAACAGTATCCTGCGCCACAGATGAAGTCTTCAATACATCGTTACCTATATAGGTTGCCAGATAGACGCGATCTGAAGGACTAACTACGTAGGTGGCTTTTGCATTGATATCAGCAAAATGATAAGGAATGTAGGTGAGCACTTTATCGATATAAGTACGTCTTCCCGACACTATTACCGATAATTTATCTTTTATTAATGGTGCCTGTACACTAAAACTACTTGTTATCATACCCAGGCTAAGGCTGGCTTTATAATCTGTAAGGCTTGCTTCTTTAGTGCGCACATCCATAACCGATGATAAGCGGCCACCATATTGAGATGGGAAACAAGACTTATACATCTGCACATCTTTCACCGATGACGGGTTAAAAACTGAAAAGAAACCTAGCATGTGGCCTGCGTTATACACAGTGGCACCATCTAATAATATCAGGTTCTCATCATTACCACCACCTCTTACATACATACCTATACCTGCTTCCGTACCTTTTTTAATACCGGGCGTTAATTGTAATGCCTTAACGATATCAGGTTCACCGGCAATTGACGGTGCTTTTAATAACATAGAAACAGGCAAATCGACCTTGCCCATTTGCGTGCTTGCTACGTGTTGCTTGCTATTGTTCTTCGCAATAATGGTAACGTTAGATAATGCTTTACCGCGCATGTTCTTGTTTATTGAAGTATCATCGGTTTGAGCATGAACGCTTGTATTGATAATGCAAATAGCAGCTAAAAGAAGGGTGTTTTTGTTCTTCATATCGTGTGTATGTACCTCATAAACGAATAAGAAACTGTTTACCCCTATAGGTTAGTATTTATTTTCAGAAAAAATATTATTGTGCTATTAAATTAAAAATCAAATTAAAATTGACATGATTGTCATACAATATAATAGGCGAATAATTATAATTTTTTTTTGGGGGATCGTAGGGGTAGATAATAGTTGTTGCGTTTTCTAAGAAAGGAAACCAAAATTTTACTCTATGAAAAACCACATGCTTATTATGCTCGTTTTCGCAGCAACGCTATTTACCACTACTGCAAAAGCTCAAAGTAATACGAAAGAGAACAATACAGATCAAGCTAATTTGCCAACTGAAGCAAAAGCACTTCTTTACCATGAACAGGTTAAAGTCTACCCCACCCAATGCGTAAATAAACTGATGATAGATAACCCCGAGGACAACCTCCTTAGCTACAGGATCATCAATACCGATGGCAGGGAAATTTCTAACGGTGCATTGCGCCCTAAAGGGACTTCGAGCATAAATGTGGGCGGTTACCCAAGCGGTTTATACTATATTTCTGTAACCGGCGTTGGTATAGGTAACACCTTCAGGTTTGCTAAAATGTAATGTCAAAATATTAAAAAACAGGGCCTAAAACAGCTTGTTTTTTTAATATACATACCGTTTTTGCATATTATCTTTGCGAAGGTGTATGAAAAATGAACGGTATGGCCCTTGAATCGCAATTTAAAAGCCTGTTTGATAAGGAATATAAGAAGCTATGCCAGTATGCATATACCTATATGCAGGACGAACATACGGCTGAAGATGTAGTACAGGATACATTTATAAAAATATGGGAAACAAAGCGTGAAATGATCGCCTCTCCCGATATCAAATTCTACCTTATCACGGCTGTGCGTAATAACTGCATTACGGTTATCAGGAAGCAAAAAACTCAGCAAACCACCTATACTGATAACATTACCGAACCAGAGCCGGAACCATTCTTCATGGCCAGCCAGCATTACGAGAAGCAGCATGAGGATGCCCGGAAGATTGAAGAAGCCCTGAACCAGCTACCCCCGAAGTGCAAGGAGGTATTTTTACTGATAAAACTGCATGGCATGAGCTATAAACAAGCTGCAGAATCGCTGGATATATCGGTAAAAA
>CBFGNI010000235.1:0-4401 GCA_965650105.1 uncultured bacterium
TCGAAAGCACTAAGCATTATCGAAACGGAAATACCTGTTTCGGACGAACGCGACGAGATCATTTCCTTCATTCGCGATACCGGCAGAGGTATTATGAAAGGCTACAGCCGCAGGCTCAATGAAGATATCGCTTGAACAAATAGGCAAACGCTACCAACGTCACCGTATCTTTAAAGATATCAGTTACACGTTTACCTCACCTGGCGCTTATGCGCTTTTGGGCGCTAATGGCAGCGGTAAATCTACGTTGCTGCGCATTATAGCGGGCATACAACCACCCAGCATTGGCAAAGTGAAGTATGAATTGAACAGTAAAAATGTTGCCGTTCAGCAATTATTCCCGTACATCAGTTTTTGCGCACCAGGTATGGAGATAGTTGAGGAACTAAGCCTGAAAGAATTTTTAAATATCCACTTCACTTTTAAGAAACCTATACGCCAACTTAGTATTGATGACATAATCAATCAAACAGGTTTACAGGCACATGCCAATGACCATATAGCAGATTTTTCATCGGGCATGAAACAAAGGGTTAAGCTGGCACAGGCTATATTTTCAGATACGCCAGCGCTGCTGCTGGATGAACCCTGCAGCAACCTTGACCAAAAGGGCGTAGAGCAGTACACTTCCTGGATAGAAGAATATGGCAAAGACCGTTTGGTTATCATTGCATCGAACGATGTAAGGGAATACTACTTCTGCCGCGAGCAAATACAGGTTGAGGATTATAAATGAAAACTCTACTTACGTCTTTTACCCATATAGTAGGTATTATATACAACATTACCGCCGCCGCCACCTTGATAAGTATTAATTAGTATAAATACACTATCGTTTTGAGAAAGGTATTGAATATTTATACCGGTATGGTAATATAGCTCGCCGCTAAAAGAATATTTTTCCTCGAAGTAAAAATTACGCTTACTTAGCTCATCTGAAATACCATTTATAGTAAATGAATCTTGAGCTGTGCGTTTGATATTAATTGACTTGTAACCTTTATCAGATGTATCATAAAAAGTGCCAGATTCAGGGGCAGGTTCATATCTATGGATGATACTGGTAGCTAAATAGAGACAATCATAATTTCCTGCAAAGCTATCAACTGCAGTTTTTAAAACTGTATCAATAGGCGGCGGCGGAACTATTTTGATCTCTTCTTTTTTCTTACAACTAAAAAGAAGTAAAAAGCAAAGTGATAGTAGGGTAAGATGTTTCATATAACTAATATACAAAATGCAATTTACCTATACTAATAGATGTATTTTTTGACAAAACGATGTTAAAGCAAATAGGAATTAGATTTTTATTTTTTCTCGTGCGCGAACAATAATTTTGTTCTGCTCGTGAAAAGGATTGCTACCATATATAAAAGTGCCTATTTAGGTTTATCACCCTCTACATGGTGGCTATCGCTGGTTATGCTTATTAACCGAAGCGGCACTATGGTTTTGCCTTTCATGACGCTGTATTTAACACAGCGCCTTGGCTATAAAATGAGCCAGGCAGGGTTTATAATGGCGCTATGGGGAGTAGGCTCTATATGTGGTGGTTTTATAGGTGGCAGGCTTACCGATAAGCTGGGCTCCTATTACATCCAATTGTTTACGCTGATAGGCGGTGGACTCCTGTTTCTTGTATTGGGACAGATGAAAGAGTACCTTCCTATTTGTATCACCACCTTCATTTTAAGTTTTGTCAATGAATCTTTCAGACCCGCGAACTCTGCTGCCATAGCGCATTACAGCAAACCTGAAAACCGCACCCGCTCCTATTCGCTCAACAGGCTATCTATAAATTTGGGATGGGCTGCAGGCGGAGCTTTAGGAGGTTTCATAGCATCTAAAAACTATCATTTGCTTTTTATTATCGACGGGCTTACGAATATTGCTGCGGCAGGTGTATTGTGGCTATTGCTGGCACCATCGAAAAATGAAGCAACAGCTAAAAAGCCTTTACAAAATAAAGAAGTGATAACAAAGACGGCCTATAACGATAAGCCATACCTGGCATTCATAGTGCTGACTACATTGTTTGCTTACTGCTTCTTCCAGATATTCAGTACACTGCCTTTATACTATAAAAAAGAACTGCACCTTAGCGAAAGCTATATAGGTATTGTGATGGCCATTAATGGCTTGCTGATAGCATTGTTCGAAATGGTGATAGTACACAACCTGGAAGGTAAAAGGCACAACTTGCAATACATTACCATAGGTGTTTTTCTGGTAGCGCTTTCGTATATCGTATTTAATATATTGCCGGGTACTGAAATGCTGGCCATCGCAGCAATGCTTATTGTAACGGTAGGCGAAGTATTCTCGATGCCTTTTATGAACTCTTATTGGGTAAGCAGAACTGCTATGAATAACCGTGGCCAGTATGCCGGGCTGTATACTGTTGCCTGGTCGATAGCACAAGTACTTGGGCCTTCAACAGGAACTATTATTGCAGAAAATTATGGCTTCACAACACTTTGGTGGGTGATAGGTGGTATATGTATTATTGCTGCGGTAGGATATAAATTACTGCAAATAAATACGGAGCCCGGAAACGAGACTAAGGCTACTACACTAGCGAGCCCCGAATAGCAGGCTACCAATACGTACCATATTGCTACCCTCTTCTATCGCTATACGGTAGTCGCCACTCATACCCATAGAGCGGATGGTGAAACAGTCTTTATCGAGGAAATAAGCTGCCTTGATATTTTTAAAGGTATTCGTGAGATGATGAAATTCACCACGTACCTGCGCTGCATCTTCAGTGAAGGAAGCCATACCCATTAGCCCGCAGATACGTATGTTTTGTAGTTGATTTTGTTGAGCAGTATAGTATTCAAGAATTTCTATCAACTCTTTATCGTCCATACCAAACTTCGTTTCCTCATCGGCTATATGTAATTGTAATAATACATCGATAACACGGCTATGTTTGGCTGCTTGTTTATTGATCTCCAGTAAAAGCTTAAAGCTATCAACAGCATGTATTAGCTGAACGAAGGGAGCGATCTGTTTTACTTTATTACTCTGTAAATGGCCTATGTAATGCCATTTGATATCGCCGGGAAGCTGCGGTTGTTTTTCAACTAACTCCTGCACATAGTTTTCTCCAAAATCACGCTGGCCAGCATCATATAAAGTCTTGATATCGGCAACAGGTTTGGTCTTTGATACCGCAACAAGTGTCGTATCCGTCTTTTTTAGTTCTTCAGTTATTTGCTTCCAGGTGTTTGTATCAACCATTAGTATTGCTCCTGCTCGTTAGGAAAGTCTTTACTTTTTACATCTGCTATATAGCGTGCCGTTGCGTCTTTTATCTCGGTGTACAGATCGAGATAGCGACGTAAGAAACGTGGAGAGAAATCTTTAGTGAGGCCCAGCATATCGTGCATTACCAAAACTTGTCCATCTACCTGCCCGCCGGCACCAATACCTATCACGGGTATTTTTAATTCTTTGGCTACTTTCTCACCTAGTTGTGCCGGTATTTTTTCAAGTACCAGTGCAAAGCAACCTGCTTCCTGTAAAACATGCGCATTGTGTAACAACTGTTCCGCTTCCGCTTCTTGCTTAGCTCTTACAGCATAAGTACCAAATTTGTATATAGACTGCGGTGTAAGACCCAGGTGTCCCATAACAGGCACGCCCGCACTAATGATCCTTTTAATAGAATCTGACACTTCTTCACCACCTTCTAATTTTATAGCATGCGCACCTGCTTCTTTCATTATGCGTATAGCAGAATTCAAGGCCTCTTTACTATTACCCTGGTAACTACCAAATGGTAAGTCAACCACAACCAAACAACGATCGATAGCACGTACCACGCTTTGCGCATGATATATCATTTGGTCGAGCGTGATAGGCAATGTTGTTTCATGCCCGGCCATTACGTTTGAGGCTGAATCGCCCACCAGTAATACGTCAATACCTGCATCGTCTAATATCTTCGCCATCGAAAAATCGTAAGCAGTAAGCATACTTATTTTTTCGCCATGTTGCTTCATCCATTGCAGCGTGTGTGTAGTTACGCGCTTTATTTCGCCATGTACCGACATAGTATATATTATGAGGAGCGTTAAAGTTATGAAACAAATATTCCCGCAGCCGTTTGCAAAGCGGTGAAGAAAGCTTCTTTATTAATGTTCAAAGGAATGTCTTTTCTATCGCACCAGCTAACAATATTTTCTGTAGCTATATTGCCCACCAGGTCGTCTTTAGCCATCGGGCAACCACCTATCCCCTTCATTGCACTATCGAAACGAACGCAGCCATTATCGTATGCTGTTTGTATCTTCTCTTCCCATTTATCGGGTATAGAATGGAAATGCGCACCTATATGTACGTCTTTAAATTCAGGCACCAGGCTTTTGAATATGTATTCAATATTAGCAGGCT
>CBFGNI010000236.1:0-4347 GCA_965650105.1 uncultured bacterium
GTGGCGTCCCGAACGGGCCACTTGGTCACATCGGTTACAAAAAAGAAAAAGGTCGCGTCAATCGTGGCGCACCGGTTTCAAAAGACTAAAAACCGCATCCAGAGCGCTCGAACAAACTAAGTTCGATTCTTGGCGGGCCTCCATAGAACAAAAGCTGCTTTATATAAGTGGCTTTTATTTTTGAATCTG
Source organism: uncultured bacterium (assembly GCA_965650105.1). Lineage (GTDB taxonomy): Bacteria > Bacteroidota > Bacteroidia > Chitinophagales > Chitinophagaceae > Polluticoccus. The sequence goes on from CBFGNI010000236.1 coordinate 190, forward strand.
CTTATTGTTTGGCATTTCAACTCATTTCAGGGGTATTACAGTAAAGATAGAAACTATCTTCAGCTATAGGATCAGCAGATGTTTTGTAGAGATCTAACGTAATAGAACGGCCTTATAAACAGCTGTTATTATACATGTTTAAAACTTATATAAAAGTATCTTTGCGTATCTGAATCCATTTTAAATGGAAAACTATGAGAAATCTTACCTGTATATTATTCTTTACCATGCTTTCTGTTGTAGTTAACGCACAGCAAAGCCGAGTGAATGTGGGTGTAGATGAAAGAGTAGAATTACTAACTACAGTACAATTATTATCGGGTTATGAATGGCTTACCAAGGCCGACCTAACGTATAAAAAAGAGGTACTTACAGCATTTGATAAATATAAAAAGCATAAAGCTGTAGCATATTATCAAACTATTTCACCTCGCTTTTATGGGTATCAGCCACTGCTGTTAATAGGGCATTATCAATTGCCAACATTTCAGCAAGTAGGAATGTTTACAGAGCAAGATCAAAAAGAATTAAAATACTCAGCATATAAAGACACACTTGAGACTTTTGTACAACTGTTAAAAGATTTCTACGTTACGTCAGATTTTCATAGTTTTTTTGTGGCGCATAAGCCTTACTACGATAGTATATCCCTACCTATAGCAAGACAGGTTGAATTGCACGATTATATAGGTGTAATGGAAGCGCATTTCGGAGCAAGTAATGCAGGATATAATATAGTTTTATCGCCTTTGCAAATGGATGCAGGGTTTGGCCCAATGATAACTACTAAGAATGGCAATATACTATATGCTGTTACTGGGTCAAATTATAATAGCGGCACATTTCCAATATTCGATGAAGATGCACTTTTTAAAGAGCTTGTTATTCATGAATTTTGTCATTCATTCTGCAACCCGCTCGTGGACAGTTTTTATGATCAGCTTGAACGTGATTCATTACTGCTAATGCCGATATTAAAGGAACAGCAGGAACAAGGTTATGGGAATTGGAAGAGTTGCCTATATGAACACCTGACCCGCGCTAATGAAATTGTACTCACTGGATTGATATACGGGGAGGAAGCAGCTAACCAACAGTATAAACAACAAGTTGAAGAAGATAAATGGGTTTATTTAACCGGCCTTGTACCACTTGTGCGCGAATATCATGATAACCGCCGGTTGTATACCAATCAATATATGCTCATGCCGAAAGTGGTTGCTTATATGGATGAAGAAAAGGAAAAGCTCGCAAGCAAGGCTGGAATAAAAAAGTAAAAAACATGATAATCTGCACCAGGGTCACTTCTGCTGACCCCGATTTCCAAAAACTGGTAAGAGACTTAGATGTTCATTTGGCAATAATAAACGGCAGCCAAAATGATTTTTTCGCGCAGTACAATAAGATAGATCAAATAGACCATGTAGTAGTAGCTTATGAAGATGATTTGCCCGTTGGCTGTGGTGCAATGAAGGAGTATGAAAAGGATGCACTGGAAGTAAAAAGAATGTTTGTTCCAGAAGAGATCAGGGGAAGGGGTATAGCAGCGGGTGTTTTGTACGAACTGGAAAAATGGGCAAAGGAATTGAACTACAGCAAAACGGTATTAGAAACCAGTGAACAATTAACAGCGGCAATAGCCTTGTACAAAAAATGTGGTTATCAAATTATACCCAATTATGGGCAGTACAAAAATGTAACTACTAGTGTTTGTTTTGAAAAACTGCTGAATCCATAATAGTTGCTTTACAACTCATTCCCTTTTGCATCTATTTTCACAACAATATTTTCTTCGCCCTTTTTCAGTTGCAGCTCATAATATTCTGGTGCGGCATTGTACACATACGCAGCCATTAGCTTCCATTCATTGTATTTGGTGGTAATAACGTCTTTTATCGGGTCGGGTAGGTCAGGAGTAGCAACTTCTGCTTTAGCGGGTGCTTCGGTTTGTACCTGCATTGCACCTTTTTTCTGTATTTGGGCAGGTGCATATATGCTGAATGCTGTAAATGATAGTATAAGAAATGCTTGCTTCATGTATAGGCTTTTGCAGATACTGATAAACACATGCCAATAGCGGCTTAACACCATTACCCGTTTTTAAAGGTTACATTACACCCGTATAGTTTCATGCTCTCTAAACAATCCTGCTATGGACGAGAATATTTTAAAAAATTGGAATAAGATGAAAGGCCACTTGAAGCGCGCCTACCCAATGCTCACTAATGGCGATGTTACCCTACATACTGGCAAGAACGAAGAAATGTTCGAGAACATTATGTTTAAAACAAAACAAACCAAAGAAGAGTTACATACATTCTTAACAGGAGTACTGGCTGTTTAAATTGCAGATATCTGCTTGCCCTGATTTTAAAGACGCTAACAGCGTCTTTTTTTTATACCAGCTTATTTCAATTTCTACGGGGAATTGTACACATTGGGTAAATACATTGCATGTTTCGGTGAGAATAATAACCATTCTTTTCAACCGGTGGTGGGGTTTGATCGGTTACACCACTGCGGCACGACTTTTAAAACCTGCTGTATAGCCCTGCAATAGTGCAGGTTGTGAAAATAAATATATATGAATAAGTCTGTATCGGTAAGTGTGGCCTATAAATACAATCAATTTCAAAAACAGAAAGAACGGGCAAGAAAAATACTAAGTAGCAAAGAGGTTGATACCAGCAACAAAGTTCCCGTATATATTCCATCATTAAAGGCAACCATATTTGTAAACCCCGGTGTTGATGTAGAAACGGCCAGGGCAGAATATTTAAGCAGACGGGCATAACTATCTGGACTATGATACTTCAACTAAATCCTACAATTATGGTGGAAACACCATTAGGCACGGGGCAGGCAATAATGATAATTGACTATGGAATGCACCAGAATACCTGCTGGGTTGTTGCTAATAACCAAACAGGCGTAGTAAAACATTTCGATTGTAACGACATTATTCTATCTACTAATTATACCTACGGCGTCAACTTGCGCCATAATACCAACCACGACTAACAAAGGCTAACTATTCCTACATCCATATAAAAGCAATGAAATCCCCGGTATAAACGGGGATTTTGTTTTGGTTTAAGATACTGGCAAGAAGTTTTTGGTAAGCATTATTAAACACGGGCTATGAAAGCAAAATATAAAGCAGAAGCAGAGCAAACAGCAAAAAAGCATAAAAAGATACAAAAGCAAATTGCTAAGGCCGATAAAGAAAACCCTAAAGTAGAACCGGAAAAGGCCATGCAGGCAGGAGCACGGAAGTATCCTGAATCACCTATTTCTAAACAGCACCTTAAAAAGCCGGGGAAAGAAGCTGATCTGAATTTCGAGCCAATGTGCGATGCGCCATACTATAAAGGTTCAGATAAACTGAAAGATAAAGTAGCAATAATAACAGGTGGCGATTCCGGTATCGGTCGTTCTGTTGCGATATTGTTTGCGCGGGAAGGTGCAGATGTAGCTATTGTTTACCTTAACGAACACGAAGATGCTGTTGCCACAAAACAAATGGTAGAGGCTGAAGGACGTAAGTGTATCACCATACCGGGCGATGTAACGAACCGGCAGTTTTGTTTCGATGCTGTGAAGCAAACCGTGGAGGAATTGGGTAAGCTGGATGTATTAGTAAACAACGCAGCCTTTCAGTTGCACGTGTCTAATTTCGAAGACCTGACTGAGGAACATTTTGATACCACACTGAAAACAAATCTCTACGGTTATTTCCACATGGCACAGGCAGCGGTACCGTACATGAAACCCGGCAGTGCAATCGTCAATTCAGGTTCGGTAACAGGTTTAATGGGTAATAAGGATCTGCTCGACTATTCGCTGACCAAGGGCGCTATACATACATTTACACGTTCACTGGGTACACATCTCATTCCCAAAGGTATCAGGGTGAATGCTGTAGCACCAGGCCCTGTATGGACTCCTCTCAACCCCGCAGATAAGGGGATAGAAGACATTGAAAAGTTTGGCTCCGATACACCAATGAAACGCCCCGCACAACCTGAAGAGATAGCGCCGGCCTATGTTTTCCTGGCTTCGCCACACTGCTCCAGCTACATAACAGGCGAGGTGCTGCCAATAATAGGCGGTTATTCAGGAGGCTAAGCTCTTTTTGCACGCATTGCTTTTACATGC
>CBFGNI010000237.1:0-4327 GCA_965650105.1 uncultured bacterium
TTCTTATCATTGAATGCTACGATACCATCGTTGTAATAATTGAATGCTGCATTCAGTAATGCCTGATCTATTGTTTCTTTTTCATAACCGGGTTTCAGCTTTGCTGCAGTTAAATATGCTTTTGTAGCTTCCCTGTATGGATTAGTATCCTTATATTTTGGATCAGCCTGCATATTCATATAAATATTGCCTTTTACAAAATAAGTCTTCGGATCGTCTTTTGTAGACTCATCGTTTGCAGCCATATTGATATATTCAAGGGCTTTGTTGTAATCTTTGTCGGTATTAAGCTCGTTTATGGCGCTTTGTATGTTTTTTTTCTGGCCAAAACTGCTGACTGCAATGCTAATGCCAGCAGCAATCAAAGTGATTTTTTTCATCATTTTGTTTTTGTTCGTAGTGCGAAAATATTAAAAACAAATCTCCCATTTTTATAAAATGGGAGATTTAACTTCTATTTATTACAATGTCATAACAATCTGTTAGTTATGCTTCAGGAACAGGATTTATATCTATTACACCGGCCGCTTCTTTATCGTCCTCTCCTTCTACCTGCTGTTCTTCAATGCGCGCAATTGCAGCTATTGAATCACCTTCGTCAAGGTTAATAAGACGAACACCTTGTGTAGCACGGCCTGCCTCACGTATATTTGCTACATTCATACGAATAGTGATACCAGAGCGGCAGGTTATCATCAGGTCGTCTTTTTCTTCAACTGCAAGCAAACCTACAAGGCCACCGGTTTTATCAGTCACGTTAATAGTCTTTACACCTTTACCACCACGATTGGTAATGCGGTAAGAAAGTTGATATAGCTCTTCGATCCCCTCCTCGTTTGTACGCTTTACTGCTTTTGCTTTATCCTCTTCAGTTGCATTATCATCCAGCTTTTCAAAGAAAGCAGTACGTTTACCCATACCATGTTCAGAAACAACAAGTATCTGTTTGCTCATATTATCTTTCGATACACATAGCATACCAATGACTTCGTCGTTGTTCTCATCAAGCTCAATACCAAATACGCCAATGGCGCCACGGCCTGTAGTACGTACTTTATCTTCTTCAAAAGAAATTGCACGGCCCGATTTTACAGCCATCATAATGTAGCTGTTGCCATCAGTCAGTGATACATCCAACAGTTGGTCACCTTCCTGTATAGTTATAGCATTGATACCATTTTGGCGCGGACGGCTAAAATCTTCAAGCGATGTTTTCTTTATAATACCTTGCTTGGTGCATAGCACCACACAGTGACTTGTGATGTAGTCTTTATCTTCCAGGTTAGGTATATCTATTATCGTTCTTATCTTATCGTCAGGCGGCAACTGTATCAGGTTTTGTATAGCCCTGCCTTTTGCGTTACGGTCAGCTTCCGGTATTTCATATACCTTCAACCAATAACAACGTCCTTTTTCAGTAAAGAAAAGAAGCGTGTGGTGTGTAGATGCGACAAATAAATGTTCAATAAAATCTTCTTCGCGTGTACGGCCACCCATAGCGCCACGGCCACCACGGCGTTGTGAACGATATTCAGCTGCCGATGTGCGTTTTACATAACCTAAGTGAGAAACTGTGATCACCACATCTTCTTCCTCTATAAGGTCTTCAATACGCATTTCATTAGCCAGGTATTGAATTTCAGATTTACGCTCATCACCAAATCTCTTCTGCACATCCAGCAATTCGTCTTTAATTATCTGGTAACGCAAGCCTTCATTGCTTAGTATTTCTTTGAAGTAAGCTATCTGATTCATGATTTCGGCATGCTCATCGCGAATCTTATCGCGTTCCATACCGGTAAGGCGCTGCAACCGCAATTCCAATACGGCTTTAGACTGTACCTCGCTCATGCCGAATTTCTCAATTAATCCCGTTTTCGCTTCATCAGGGTTAACTGAGTTCCTTATTAGAGATATTACTTCGTCAAGATGATCCAACGCGATTAAATACCCTTCCAGGATATGTGCACGCTTTTCAGCTTCGCGCAGCTCGTACTGCGTACGGCGTACTACTACTTCGTGACGGAAGTAAACAAATTCCGATATAAGATCTTTCAGGTTCAGTGTGCGTGGACGGCCATTAACCAAGGCCACGTTATTGATACCATAAGATGTTTGTAATTCACTGTATTTATATAGCTGGTTGATGACAACCTGTGCCACAACGTCGCGGCGCAGTTCAACCACAAGGCGGGTACCATCTTTATTCGATTCATTTGCTACGTGGGTAATACCATCAATGATCTTGTTATTAACCAGCATACCAATCTTCTCAGCCAGTGCATCGCGGCTTACCTGGTACGGCACTTCCGTAATTACTATCTGTTCCTTGCCCGATTTAGTATTTTCCACATTCACCTTACCGCGCAACACTACCCTGCCGCGGCCTGTATGCATGCCTGCCTTTATACCCTCTATACCAAATATGATACCACCTGTAGGAAAATCGGGCGCCTTTACGAACTTCATCAGTTCGTCAATAGTTATCTCTTTATTCTCAATGAATGCAATACAACCGTCTATTACTTCTGTAAGGTTGTGTGGCATCATGTTCGTAGCCATACCTACCGCAATACCCGATGAGCCATTCAGCAGTAATTGCGGTATGCGTGTAGGCATTACAGTCGGTTCCTCCAGAGAGTCGTCAAAGTTTAGAGAAAAATCAACCGTTTCCTTATCCAGGTCTTCCATCATGCTTTCAGCAAGGCGTTGAAGACGGGCCTCAGTATAACGCATAGCCGCCGGGCCGTCACCATCTTGGGAACCAAAGTTACCCTGGCCATCTACCAGCGTGTAGCGCATGCTCCATGGCTGCGCCATACGCACCATAGCATCATATACCGAACTATCACCGTGAGGATGGTACTTACCCAACACTTCACCTACTATACGGGCCGATTTTTTATGTGGTTTGTTGAAATTAACGCCCAGTTCGTGCATGGCATACAATACACGGCGGTGAACAGGCTTCAGGCCATCGCGAACATCTGGAAGGGCACGACCAACTATTACCGACATTGAGTAGTCGATATAAGCGGTTTTCATCTGCTCTTCAATATTAACCTGAATTATTTTGTCTCTACCCCGCGAACTTTCTTCCGGATTTATATCCTGGTTATTTTGATCCATAAATGGTGTAAAAAAAATACACGCAAATATAACGAAATAAGGTCGTTATACCACTTAAAAGTAATTCACAAAATGTGTATTAAACTGCTTTATTGACGGGCTTTTTCAATACTGCAACAGTAAGTCTGCTTATGCATATCAATTTACTTTGCTCATCGCAAATGCGTATATCCCAAACATGCGTGCTGGCACCCGTGTGCAATGGCTTAGCGGTTGCTGTAACCAAGCCATCTTTTTTACCTTTTATATGGTTGCAATTGATCTCGATACCTACGCAAATTTGCTTTTCAGTATTAATGCAAAGCATAGAGGCTACGCTGCCAAGGGTCTCGGCCAATGCAGCTGAAGCTCCGCCATGCAAAAGGCCATATGGCTGATGTGTGTGTTTATCAACCGGCATAGTAGCTTTCAGATAGTCATCACCAATTTCTATGAACTTAATATTAAGTAATTCACTCATGGTATTCTTACTTAATAAATTAAGATCGTTAACTGTTATTGAGCTATTGTTCCAAATCATACTCATATTTTGTATATAATTTTGCAGATATGTAAATAAGATAAATAATTGAATTTTTGTAATAAATCAACAATACTATTACTTTTGATGAAGATTAGATAGCATTTGTAAGAAGAAAAATGTACACGATACTGGTTGCGGGTGCCGGTAAATCTTCCATATATCTTATCCATTACTTATTATCTCATGCCCCGAGGCATAAATGGAAAGTTATAGTGGCTGACGGTGACGCCAATTCAATTGCGGAAAAGATAAACGGCCATTCTTTCGCTGAAATGGCTACTATCGATATTACTAATGAAGCAGAACGCAAACCGTTAGTACAAAGGGCAGACATTGTTGTGTCCCTTATGCCACCGCATTTGCATATTCACCTGGCAAAAGATTGTTTGCAGTATAAGAAAAACCTGATCACCTCTTCTTATATCTCGCCAGAGATGAAAGAAATGGATGCCGCTGTAAAAGCTGCTGGTTTGATGTTCATGTGCGAGATGGGCCTTGACCCTGGTATCGACCACATGACCGCGAACCAAATAATCCACAGCATTCAAAGAGTAGCCGCTAGCCTTACATCTTTCAAATCCTATTGTGGAGGGCTGGTTGCACCAGAATCTGACGATAACCCTTGGCACTATAAATTTAGCTGGAATCCTAAAAATATTATTACTGCCGGCCTTG
>CBFGNI010000238.1:0-4293 GCA_965650105.1 uncultured bacterium
ACCTTGCGTGGGAGTAATGGCCGTGGCAGGAGCTGGTGGGATGTGCAGTATTATGATCTTACTTTTAATATAGATACTTCCAAAAGGAGTATTGAGGGCAACTGCTTCATTTTTGCGAATATAAATGGTAACGTAAAAGACAGTATGCAAATTGATTTGCAAGACCCACTCATAATAGATTCTGTTCAATATTCCTCCATTAAAAAACATGATATCAAACTCACCTTTAAAAAAGAAGGTGATATATGGTGGCTAACTGGTTTTGATAAAAACATTGTAGGTGACACTAGTATGTTAGGAAATACATCATTCAAAATAGATATATACTATCATGGTGTACCAAGAATAGCTAAACTCCCACCTTGGGAAGGCGGTTTTATCTGGACCAAGGATAGTGTCGGTAATCCTTGGGTAGCTGTAGCTTGCCAAGGATTAGGTGCCAGTGCATGGTGGCCGTGTAAAGATTACCAGGGAGATGAACCTGACGCAGGTATGCATATTTCTAGTTCTAGCTCAATAATTAGCAATGGTAAGAAACAAATATATAATGACTGGTGCGGCACTGCCAGAGCAAATGGTGCTAATATACCACCTACTCCAACCACCTATTATTGGGAGATAAACAACCCCATAAATACCTACAACACTACCTTTTACATAGGCGATTACGTTTCCTGGAAAGACACCGTAATGGGTGAAAAAGGACAACTCGATATGAGCTTCTACTGCCTGCGTTACAACGAACAAAAAGCACGTAAGCAATTTACACAAGCCAAAGACATGATTCATTGCTTTGAGTATTGGATGGGGGCCTACCCTTTTTACGAAGATGGCTACAAACTGGTAGAAGCGCCTTATCTGGGTATGGAGCATCAAAGCGCCATAGCGTATGGCAACGAATACAAGAATGGCTATCGTGGCAACGACAGAAGCAATACAGGTGTGGGCTTACTGTTCGATTTCATCATCATTCACGAAAGTGGGCATGAATGGTTTGGCAACAATATCACTGCGCAGGATATTGCGGATAACTGGATACACGAAGGGTTCACCACCTATACGGAAGGCCTTTATGCCGAATGGATAGCGGGTAAAGAGAAAGCATTCGAATACATTCGCGGCGAATGGGCCAATATCCGTAATGATAAGCCTGTTATTGGCGACTATGGTGTAAACGACGACGGTTCCGGCGATAAGTACGACAAAGGCGCTGCCGTAGTGCACATGATACGTATGATGATGAACGATGATGAAAAGTTTCGTCAGTTATTGCGCGGTCTAAACAAAGACTTCTACCATAAGATAGTGACCACAGCCCAAGTAGAACAGTATATTATAAAATTCACTGACTTACCATTACAGAAGTTCTTCGATCAATACCTGCGCACGCGCGATATACCTGTATTGGAATGGTATATCAAAAAGGATAAACTGTATTACCACTTTACCAATACTGTTGAAGGTTTTTCATTGCCACTCACCATTACCGATGGGGAAAAATCAGCAAACATCAAAGCCTCCGGTAAATTACAAAGCGTCAACTGGCAAAATGGTGGATACAATGTCAGTATCTCTAAGGACTTCCTTGTTCAACTTAAGCCTTGATTTTATTAGCTTGCAGCCTGCATGGCAAAGAAAGAAGTAGCGACGGAAACACCCTTAATGAAACAGCACCGGGAGATCAAGCAAAAGTATCCGGATGCCGTCTTGTTATTCCGTGTGGGCGACTTCTACGAAACCTTTACTGAAGATGCTATCATAGCATCGCGCGTGTTGGGTATTACACTTACCAAACGCTCCAACGGTGCTGCCTCTTCGGTTGAGCTGGCAGGCTTCCCGCACCATGCCTTAGATACTTACCTGCACAAGCTGGTGAAAGCTGGCTACCGTGTTGCTATCTGCGATCAGCTGGAAGACCCGAAAACAGTAAAGGGCATTGTGAAACGTGGCGTTACCGAACTGGTAACACCGGGCGTAGCCAGCAACGATAAGTTGCTCGATAACAAGACGAACAACTTTCTGGCTGCCTTGCACCTAAACGATAACGTATGTGGTGTTGCGTTCATCGATATAAGCACCGGCGAGTTCTACGCTGCACAAGGCAATGCCGAGTATATGGATAAGCTGCTGCAAAGCTTCAACCCATCGGAGGTTATCTTATCCAAATCGCAGAACAAGCGCTTCAAAGAACAGTTCGACTCCCGCGTATACACCTTCCTGATGGAGGACTGGATATTCCAGGAGCAATACACATACGATACATTGTTGCAGCATTTCCAAACCCAATCGCTGAAAGGCTTTGGTATTGAAGATGCAAAGGCCGCAAGTGTAGCTGCAGGTGCTGCTTTGCACTACCTGAAAGATACCGAGCACCCCAATCTGCAACACATCAACAGCATACAGCGTATAGTTGCCAACGAGTTCCTCTGGATGGACAGGTTCACTATCCGCAACCTCGAGCTGATACATACAGGCGATGAGAAAGGTACCAATCTGCTGCAAGCGCTCGATCATACCTATACGCCTATGGGTGCACGCCTGCTGAAGCGTTGGTTGATCTTCCCTTTGTTCGATATCAACCGTATCGAACAACGCCTTGACCTGGTCAGCCATTTCATTCTCGATCAGGACCTAAACCATTCACTCACTACTTTGGTAAAGCAGGTAGGTGATGTGGAAAGGCTGATAGGTAAGATACCTTTGAAGAAAGCCAACCCGCGCGAGGTAATGCAACTGGCGCGCAGTCTGCAACACATGCAGGATATGCGCGAACAATGTATCAAGTCCGATCACGATCCGCTTTGCCGTATTGTGCAACAGCTTATGCCGCTTACAGAATTGCAGGAACGCATCAAAGGTGTATTGGTTGATGATGCACCGGCACAAGCTAACAAAGGCGGCATGATACGCGAAGGTGTATCGGCCGAACTGGATGACCTGCGCACCATATCGCGCAGTGGTAAGAACTACCTGTTGCAGATACAGCAGGCAGAAGCACAACGTACGGGTATCACCTCACTCAAAGTAGCTTACAACAACGTATTCGGTTACTACCTGGAAGTAACACATGCCCACAAAGACAAAGTACCTGCCGACTGGATACGCAAGCAGACCCTCACTAATGCCGAGCGCTACATAACCCCCGAACTGAAAGAGTACGAGGAGAAGATACTGGGCGCAGAGGATAAGATACTGGCTATTGAGACCAACCTCTACCAACAGTTACTGGCAGAGATAGAGCCTTTCATTGCACCGATACAAACTAATGCACACATCATTGCGCAACTCGATTGCCTGTTGTGCTTTGCCTTTAACGCCAAGCAGTTCAACTACCGCAGGCCTGTTGTAGAACAGGAACCTGTGCTCGATATTAAACAAGGCCGCCACCCGGTCATCGAACAGCAGCTACCACCCGGAGAGGCTTATGTAGCTAATGATGTCCACCTCGATAAGCAGGAGCAACAGGTCATCATACTTACCGGCCCTAACATGAGTGGTAAGTCGGCACTGCTACGCCAGACCGCGCTCATCACGCTCATGGCACATATGGGTAGCTTTGTGCCTGCCGAGAGTGCGCACATTGGCCTTACCGATAAGATCTTCACCCGTGTGGGCGCGTCCGACAACCTGAGTGGTGGCGAGAGTACCTTCATGGTAGAGATGAACGAGACCGCCAGCATCATCAACAACCTCAGCGAGCGCAGCCTGGTGATACTGGATGAGATAGGTCGCGGTACCAGCACTTACGATGGTATCTCTATTGCATGGTCTATAGTGGAACACCTGCACAACTCCCCTTCCAAACCCAAGACACTCTTCGCTACCCACTACCACGAACTGAATGAACTGGAACACCAGCTGGAACGGGTACGCAACTACCACATCACCCACAACGAAACCGCCAACAAGGTCATCTTCCTGCGCAAGCTGGCACCCGGTGGCAGCAGGCACAGCTTCGGTATACAAGTAGCCCGTATGGCGGGCATGCCACCCACCCTGCTCTCACGTGCCGAGGACATACTGGCTTTGCTTGAAGAAAAGCATGGCAGCAGCAGCGATACCAACCAAAAGGTAAAGCAGATACAACCCGCAGCTACCTTCCAGCTGAATATATTTGAAGGCCTTGCAGATGACCTGAAACGTATACAACAACTACTTGAAGTAACAGACATCAATACCTTAACTCCTGTAGAGGCTTTACTAAAACTGAATGAGCTGAAGAACATAGCCAAGCAATACAAGTAATATATGGCATGATTTTTCAACATATGGATATTTAAACTGTTCATTTTT
>CBFGNI010000239.1:0-4263 GCA_965650105.1 uncultured bacterium
CTCCGATACGAAGTTGACCAGGCGGTTGATGAGTATGAGTGTATCGTAACCAACAGCACCTAGTTTGGCCAGCCACTTGCTATGTTGCATCACCACATCAAACACATCGCCATGGAAGATCCATACGTTGGCGCCATCTATCTTAAGGGAGAGCTTGTTGGTAACTTTGAGTGAGCCTAGCTGGAAGTCTTTGAACTTGCGCAGCATCTCATCGTGATTGCCGGGTATGTAGTAGACGGGAACGTCTTTGGCGATAAGGCCTATCAGGTGTTTGATGACCATCATGTGGGTAGATGGCCAGTAGCGCTTGCTGAACTGCCAGATGTCTATGATGTCGCCGTTCAGTACCAACGTCTTCGGCCTGATGCTCTTGAGGTATTGCAGTAGTTCCTTAGCATGGCATCCATAGGTGCCCAGATGCGTGTCGGATATTACAACTATATCTACTTCCCGTTGCTCCATATATACCACTCTATGATTTTAAACAGCCAATCTCCGGCTGTACAAAATGACAAAATGATTATAACGCTATCGTTAAGGAGCGATTAAGTTAATATTAAGAAAAGACCTATGTACTTATACCGCTGATAATACAGGCAGTTCTCTCGGCTGGTGTTTTTTCATTTCATTGGCTATGGCGCGTATATGCTCGGGGGTAGTGCCGCAGCAACCACCTACAACATTCAGCCAGCCTTGCGATGCAAACTCGCCCACTATTGCGGCTGTCTCTTCAGGGGTTTCATCATATTCGCCCATAGCGTTTGGTAAGCCTGCATTAGGATATGCACTTACATTGCATGCTGCTATGTTTGACAGCTCTTCGATATGCGGGCGCATTTGCTTACCACCCAACGCACAGTTCAAACCAATGCTTACGGGGTTGGCGTGCATAATAGAAATATAAAAAGCCTCCAATGTTTGCCCGCTAAGGGTACGGCCCGATGCATCGGTAATAGTACCCGATATCATAACAGGCAATTCCATTTTATGTTCGCGGAAATATTTATTGATAGCGTAGATGGCCGCTTTTGCATTCAGCGTATCGAAGATGGTTTCCACCAATAGCACATCCACACCACCATCTACCAAACCACTTATTTGCACATAGTATGCATCGGCCACCTCATCGAAAGTAGCAGCACGGTAACCGGGGTTGTTTACATCGGGCGAAAGGGATAATGTTTTGCTCATTGGGCCTATGGCGCCTGCAACAAATTTCTCTTCGCCGGGGTGTTGTGCCAGGTATTCTTCCACCGCTTCGCGGGCAATTTTTGCTGCGGCCACGTTTATTTCGTAAGCCAGCGATTGCATTTCATAATCGGCCAGTGAAATTGCCTGCGCATTGAAGGTATCTGTTTCCAGTATATCTGCACCTGCGTCCAGGTATTGTTTATGTATCTCCTTTATTACTTCGGGTTTGGTAAGTACCAGCAGATCATTATTACCCCGTACATCAATATGCCAGTCTTTAAAGCGTTCGCCACGATAATCGGCCTCTTCTAATTTATACCGCTGCACCATGGTACCCATAGCTCCATCTATTATCAAAATTCTTTTGGCCATTGCCTCACGCAATTGTTGCTCTTTACTGCTCATGTTTACAAATTTATAGCATCTGTGTATTATATGCGCTATCGTTCAATAGACAGATATGATATTTTATATCTGTTGTTCAATTTTGTTGAATTTTAAAAAAATAAAAAAAATTTCTTGTGCCCTCACCACTGGCAGTATGCTTTACCGGAAAGCAGTTTGCACCTCGAACTGGTGCAGCATTGTTGTTTGGGCTTGTAGCAAAATTGAACAACATATCTAAGAAAACACAACACATTAGGATGTATATTTTCTATAACAAATATACGCTTTTATATCCATTTTACTTGCTTCACTTATTTCTCGAGATTACTCCGCTACGCTCCATGAAAAAAGTTGCTTCGTCGCTGCAATCCTCGCAATGACGGAAGAATGATAGTATTGGTAAGTTCCGCGTGAAATAAAAAAGCCCCGTCGAAATGACGGGGCTTCCTAATATTTATAAAAGCAATTATGCTTCTGCTTTCAGCATTTTCTGGAATTTGTTACGGTCGTTCTCATCCAGCATTATTTTACGCAGGCGTATGCTTTGCGGAGTGATCTCGATACACTCGTCTTGCTGTATGTACTCCATACATTCTTCCAGGCTCATTTGTATTTTTGGTGCAATACGGTTTGCATCATCGGTACCACTTGCACGCATATTCGTAAGTTTTTTAGGCTCGGTTGCGTTCACGATAAGATCTCCCGGTTTGATGTGCTCGCCTATTATCTGGCCAGAGTACACTTCTTCGCCCGCATCGATAAAGAATGAACCACGGTCTTGTAATTTATCCATTGAATAACCGGTGGTGCTTGCAGTGTTCTTAGATAATAGTACACCATTGCTACGTCCAGGTATTGGTCCTTTCCATGGTTTGTATTCGCTAAAGCGGTGTGCCATTACAGCTTCACCTGCAGTCGCCGTCAGCATGTTTGAGCGCAGGCCTATCAAACCACGAGAAGGGATATCGAATTCAAGGTGTTGCATTTCACCTTTGCTTTCCATGATCAGCATTTCGCCTTTACGTTGCGTAACCTGGTCGATAACTTTACCACTGAATTCAGATGGTACGTCAACTACCAATACTTCATACGGTTCGCATTTGCGGCCATCAATTTCTTTAACGATAACTTGTGGCTGACCTACTGTCAATTCGAAACCTTCGCGACGCATAGTTTCTATAAGTACTGACAAGTGAAGGATACCACGGCCATAAACCAGGAATTTATCCGCATCATCAGTATCCTGTACACGCAGTGCCAGGTTCTTTTCCAATTCTTTATACAGGCGATCGCGTATGTTACGGCTGGTTACGAATTTACCTTCGCGGCCAAAGAATGGTGAGTTATTGATGCTGAACTGCATGTTCATTGTAGGCTCATCGATAGCTACTATCGGCAAAGCTTCAGGCGCTTCGAAATCAGCAATTGTTTCACCGATCTGGAAACCTTCAATACCTACTACTGCGCAGATATCACCAGCTTTCACTTCAGTTACTCTTTTCTTGCCCATGCCTTCAAACACGTACAATTCTTTTACGCGGCTGCGTTCCATTTTACCATCTGCTTTGCAAAGCATAACAGGTTGGTTTTCTTTTATGCTACCACGAATTACACGACCTACGGCAATACGGCCAAGGAAGGTAGAATAATCTAAAGAAGTGATCTGCATTTGCAGGTTACCTTCAGCTATTTGTGGTTCAGGTACTTTTTCAAGTATAGTATCTAATAGTGCAGTAATGTTATCTGTTGGTTCTAAAGATGTGTTGAACCAGCCTTGCTTAGAAGAACCATATAATGTAGTAAAGTTCAATTGCTCTTCGCTGGCATCAAGCTGGAAGAACAATTCAAATACTGCATCGTGCACTTCATCAGGACGGCAGTTTGGTTTATCAACTTTGTTGATGATAACAATTGGTTTCAGGTTTAACTGAAGTGCTTTTTGCAACACGAAACGTGTTTGCGGCATAGGGCCCTCAAAAGCATCTACCAACAGAACAACACCATCAGCCATTTTCAATACACGTTCAACTTCACCACCAAAATCGGCGTGACCCGGAGTATCAATAACGTTGATCTTAACGTCTTTGTAGGTTACCGAAATGTTTTTACTAAGAATAGTGATACCCCTTTCTCTTTCAAGATCGTTGCTATCCATTATCAGCTCACCAGTTTCCTGGTTGTCGCGGAATACTTTGGTAGCATGTAGTATCTTATCTACAAGCGTGGTTTTGCCATGGTCAACGTGCGCGATGATGGCTATGTTACGAATATTCATGTTAAAATGTTATTGGCCCCTCTTAGCTCCATATTCTTTTTCACAGATGAATTTCTCAGGGGGCTGTAAAAAGTTGCGCAAAGGTACGGAAAAATATGTGTTATAAGGACAATACTAATACGTTAAATAAATATTAGTAAGGAGACTACTTCATTGGGAATTTAACTTAGCCCGGGATTGTTGGGTCGATCACTTCCCCTTAAGGGACAGTAAAATTATATGCAAAAGCCATGGACAACAAAAGAACTATATAAATATGTTTTTTTGTTAGTTTAGCTTAAAGGGGGCGACAAGCTGAAACTCAGGTATAGCAACGCTGAATTCTGTTTTGTTGTATAAGTTTTCCATTTGGTAGGTACCATACATTTTGCCAATATCGGTACTGATATTAGCCGCAGAAACATACTGAT
>CBFGNI010000240.1:0-4228 GCA_965650105.1 uncultured bacterium
ATCTAAAATTTACTGCGCTATACCATGACGCCGGACAGGGGAGAAGTGCCCTCGTCGGTGCCGGTAATAGTCAAAATTTTGAGGGCAAAATAGCTGAAGACGGAAGGAGGATAATAGGGCTTTGGGAGAGGCTACCGTAGGCAAGAGGGGAGTGGGAACGGACTTTGATATCATCTTTAGTAAGATAAGATGACAGCATGGCAGGGTAAAATGAGGTGATTTTATAGGTGCGATTGACTAAATGAGTAGTATTAAATAACTTGCATCCCTAATATATTATCATGCTCGAGTTTAATTTACACCCTTTCCCAACCATCACCACCGAACGCCTTGTATTAAGAAAATTTGAGGAAAGTGATGTGGAAGATCTGTTCCGTTTACGTACCGATCCCGATGTGATGCTGTACATCAATAAAGAGGAGCAGACCCGAGAAATAGTGGCCAACGTCATTAAGCAGATAACTACCAATTGGGAGCATAACGATAGCATCAACTGGGCCATTTGCCTAAGGGACGACCCGCGGCTGATAGGCAATTTTGGGTTCTGGAGAGTAGATAAATACCACCACAGGGCCGAAATAGGGTATCTGCTAGACAAAATACATTGGAGAAAAGGATATTTGAACGAATTGATGCAGGTAGCCCTTGATTACGCCTTCGATGTAATGAAGCTGCACAGCATCGAAGCAGTAATTAATCCAGATAACGAAGCTTCACGTAACTTGTTGCAAAAATTTGGTTTTCAACAGGAAGCATACTTTAAAGAGAACTACTACTTTAAGGGTCAATTCATCGATTCCGCTGTATTTAGTTTGTTGAAGGAATGGAGGCCTAAATAACCAGAATTCACCTGATTGTACATTTGTTCAATTGTGTTACAGGTTTTATTTGAAGTATAACTCCAAATAAAACCTGCTTAATTTTAATGATTATCCTTATATTTAAAATTCAATATAAGAATAATGAAATTAACGGTTACTGCGAATGCATTGGTAATGATGATGGGCCAGTCGGTACGCATACATCCGTAAACTATCCATAATATAAGCCCGGCCATCAGGCAGAGCAACATGGGTACAGATATCTCGTCAGATTTCTTTTTCTTTATAAGTTTGGTTAGTTGCGGCACCATTGAAAAGCCCGTAAGCACCCCTGCCCCTATCCCGATATATTGAGGATTGATAGATAATAATAGCATATTGGCTTACATGAAAAAAGCGTACCCATAAGAGTACGCTTTTATATATAAATTATTAAATGTTTATTTTTCATCCAGGTCATCGAGCATTTTCCGGGCTTCTCTTTTAGCGGCACCACTGCCATTTTGTACCAGGTCTTCCAATACCTTAGTTGCCTGTGTTTTTTGTCCCAAGGCCAGGTAGCAGCGGGCGGTCATGAGGCTTGCTTTTTGGCGGCGGCTCTTGTCGCCAGAGGTTAGCTCTTTTTTATATGTGTTGAGGGCTTCTTTATATTTTTTCCGGTTATATAAGTCTTCGCCCTTAGCTAAATTATCTGCATCTTTTGCCGCCACGCCGTCTATCATGTACTTCGCATTATCTGACCTTGCGCCAGCAATTTTTATTGACTTGTCAGCAGTATTGAACGCTTCGCCTTCACCGTTTACTGATGCTACATCATTTACATTTCGTGTGGGCATTTTTTCTATTTGTTCGGCAGCGACGGGCTGCTTTGGTGCGGCTGCCATCTTATCAACCAGTGGTGCTTTATAAGCAGATGCCTCAATGTCTTCCTGTTCTTTTTGTCTTGCTTCAGCTTGGGTGTCAGCACTCTCTTTCTTTTCGGCAGGTTTATCGGCTAATAACAATGTTTGCGGCGATTGTGGGCCTGACCCATTATTGGTAGGCGGAGCAGCCTGAGGTTCTGAAAGTTTTGCTTCAGATGCTTGTTGTGGTTCTTTGGTTTTTAATGTGTTAGCAGCAACTTGTTCCTGGGTGCGCCTTGTTACTGAAGGCGTTGTTTCAGTAGCTGGCGGTTGCGTTTGCGCCAGCATAGGATGTTGGGCAGTATTGCTGCCTTCTTTCATATACCAAAATATGCTAACACCCAGCAGCAGGGCTGCGGCTATCGATATATTGCGCCAGAAAGGCTGTGTGTTTTTGCGTTTGTGCGGATAGTGGGCAGTAGCTACAGCCGACTGCGATGATGTTAATGAATTAAGATGTATATGCGGATGGTGGAGGCTGAAATGGTCTTTCAGGAACTCTGTATCCAGATCGGCCAGCACTACCACGGCATTGCCTTCCTTTTGTTCAAAAAGGCCCTCGATGGCTTCGTCGCAGAAGGGGCAACTGTTCAGGTGCAGTTCTACGGCATGACTCTCTTCATTGGTCATAGTGCCATTCACATAATCCTTCATTTGCCTGCGGGTGAGGCAGACACTATCATCAAAAATATGTTTTAGTTGTTCGTTGCTCATGATCGTACGTTCCGCGACGCCTCCAGTTTAAGTTTCAGATTACGCCTTCCGTTCTGTATGGCACTTTTTACCTGCATGGGGCTGAGGCCTGTTTGGGCAGATATATCGTTGTAGCACATCCGTTGCAGGTAAAATAATTCTATACATTGCCTTTGTTCGGCGCTCAATTCTTTCACCGCATCTTCCAGTTTGTTGAACAATTCCTCTTCTTCAGCTTTTTGATGCCATTCTTCCTCAGATTCCATAGGCACATTGGTAATAAATTCATTATTAACCACCGGCACCGATCTACGCAATTGCATAAAGCAGAAGTTTTTGCTCACCTGGTATAGCCACGATTTAAAGTGCGTTATTTCAAAACGCTTCAGGTCATCGAGCAGTTTAATGAATATTTGCTGGGTGGCGTCTTTTGCAGCTTCGCTGTCTTTCAGGTACTTGGCACAAATACCATACACAAGGTGGCCATAACGCTCGAAGAGGCAATTGATGGCTACAGGCTCGTTGCGGTGTACGTAGCGGTGTATCAACTCTTCGTCTGACAGCTTTTTATAATCGGCCGGAACCCCTTGCATACTCGTTTTCACTTCTAATAAATATAATCCGAAAAATGCTAATTAAATACAATAAGTATATGTTCAAAAACCATTCCAAAGACCGGGTTTTGAACTATGATTTTATAGCTTAAACATCTATATTTGCGCCACTCTAATATCTTTTTAACAATTATGGAAATATTTTACCTCGTACCGGCATTTGGTATTTTGGCTTTGCTGTACACTTTTATTAAAAGTGCCTGGGTTACCAAGCAGGATGCAGGCAACGACCGCATGAAAGAAATTGCGCAATACATAGCTGAAGGTGCTATGGCTTTTTTGAAAGCAGAGTATAAAGTGCTTACTTATTTTGTGATCATTGCGGCTTTGCTGCTTGCCTTTATGGGTTACAGCAGTCCTAACTCAAGCTGGATGATAGCTGTTGCATTTGTTGTTGGTGCCTTTTTCAGTGCATTGGCAGGTTTCATAGGTATGCGCATAGCTACCAAAGCAAACGTACGTACCGCACATGCTGCACGTACCAGCCTTAGCAAAGCACTGGCCGTCTCTTTTGGCGGTGGTTCTGTAATGGGTCTGGGTGTTGCTGGTCTTGCAGTACTGGGCCTTGGTGGTTTATTTATAGTACTTAAAATGTATTTCGCACCCGATGCTGCTGTTGACAGCGAAGAAATGGAAAGGGTGATAGAAGTACTTACAGGTTTCTCGCTGGGTGCTGAAAGCATTGCGCTTTTTGCACGTGTGGGTGGTGGTATTTATACTAAAGCGGCCGATGTAGGCGCTGACCTGGTAGGTAAAGTAGAAGCAGGCATACCTGAAGATGACCCCCGTAACCCGGCAACTATTGCTGATAATGTGGGCGATAACGTGGGTGACGTAGCAGGTATGGGCGCCGATCTTTTCGGCTCTTATGTGGCTACAGTGCTTGCAACAATGGTATTGGGCCGTGAAACAACTTCTGCAGGCGATATGTTTGGTGGCATGGCCCCGATATTATTACCAATGCTTATAGCAGGCATAGGTATCATCCTTTCTATCATTGGTACTTTCTTCGTACGTATATCTGATAACGTGGGTGTTGGTACTAAAGCAGTACAAAGGGCTTTGAACATGGGTAACTATGGTTCAATAGTGTTGACTGCCATTGCGTGCTATTTCCTGGTTATGAACATTTTGCCTGAAACTATGTCGCTACGCGGCCATGAGTTTACGCGCAATGGTGTATTCTATGCAATACTGG
>CBFGNI010000241.1:0-4216 GCA_965650105.1 uncultured bacterium
ATATTCTTTGTAGTGTGGCGCTTGCTATACTATTTTGTATTGGGCCCAACACATATACCCGATCAGCAGCTTATTGACGTGGTGATCTTTGGTACCAAGGCCGTGCTATCGCTTTTTTACGATAACTTAAGTAAGCTGGGCGATGTAATATACATAAACGGCGCCGCCACACTGCAGGTAGCTAAAGACTGCAACGGGCTTGAACTTATAGTTGTTTACCTGGGTTTTTTAATATGCTGGCCTACCAATGCAGCACGCTTTTGGAAATATGCGCTTATAGGGCCGGTTATTATTACCATTCTAAATATTTTCCGCTGTGCTGCCCTGGGGGTAATGTTTTACCACAACAATTCTTTTTCCGACTTTGCGCACCACTATTTGTTTAAGCTTATTATCTATGGTGTAACATTCTGGCTGTGGGTAAAGTATAGTAAAAAGCAGCCTGCCAATGCAAAATAAATGGAGGCCATGGATAGGCCTTGCTATTATTGTAATACTGTCGTGGGTAGAGTTGCAGTTTTTTACTGAAACAGATGCTGTAGGAGAAGTTGAAAGGCAGGTAGCACACATCACTTTCCTGCTACTGATAATGGCTACCGGCTATATTGCATTATACAGGCACCGGGCCAAATGGCTTAAATCGCTTTGGCTGCTGGCTTATGCAATTGTACTATTGATAATAGTGGGTGTAGGAGTACTGAACCGCAGGGTAGTGCCCTTCGGTGTAGATTTTTTAGACGAGATACACCAGCTGCGCGTATTTTTTAGTACGCCCATTCCTTTCCTGATACTGATGGCTATACCGCATAAGCGCTTGCCTAAAGAATAAACAATAGTTAGATTTTTTCTTAGCTGATACTTATAAAGCTATTGGAGTCTGAATACAACAGGTAGTGTATAATACACATTGACAAACTGCCCGTTTTGCCTGCCGGGCTTCCATTTAGGCATCGCTCTTACTACACGTAGCGCTTCCGCATCCAGCAATTCATTGCCTGTAGAGCGTACAATTTCAGCCTGGCCAACTGAACCATCTTTACGGATGATCATCTTAACATACGCGCGGCCTTCAATGCCTTCTTTCTCAGCCTCTTTGGGGTAATGTGTATTATGAGCCATATAGCTGGCTAAGCTATTGCCGGGGAAGGACGGCATCTCTTCCACATACATAAATATTTCTGGTGGAGATGGTGGGGTAGCAGGTTGATGCGCCACTTCACCGGGTGCAGGCGGATCTATAGCTGCAGGTTCTTGTTCAACTACCGGTTTTTGCTTTTTTGTTTGGGCAGAGGCTATGGAGCAACTGCCGGCAAGTATTGCAATGAGTATGTATTTAGGTATTGTCATTTGTTATCAAAATTACTTCAAAGAAAACAACACCGGTACTTTAGCATAAGCATCCACATCGCTGTCCGCTATTCTCCCGGGTATCCATTTGGGCATCAGGCGCACCACACGTACCGCTTCTGCATCCAGTTCATCATTACCAGATGAGCGCACAATATCGGGCAAGTCATGACTGCCATCTCTATGTACAATCATCATGATGACCACGCGGCCCTCTATGCTATCTTTCTTAGCCTGTGGAGGGTATTGTATATTATGATCGAGAAAAGCCTGTAATGAGTCGCCGGGGAAGGTTGGTGCCTTATCCACTACCATATATACTTCCGATGAACCTACTGCGGGCGCATCACCCTCATGTTTCATACCCCTGTGTCCACCTCGTCCGCCTCTTCCATTCATGCCATTCATCATGTTCATGCCATTCATATTGCTGTTCATACCGCCTATCTGTGCATAAGAAGCAGTACCCAAAAGCAAAAAGATGGGGAGGAGAAAATACAGCCGCATATTATGTTTTTAAATGAATTGTTTAGATAGTGTAAATGTCGGAAAGTTTAAGAAACAAAAAGCCGGTGCATTACACCGGCTTTAAATATTAGTAACAGGAAGATTAACCCCTGATAGCTTTGATACCGGGTAACTCTTTGCCTTCAAACACTTCCAGCAAAGCGCCACCGCCTGTGGATACATAACTTACTTTATCAGCAAAGTGGAACTTGTTTACGGCTGCAACGCTATCGCCACCACCTACCAGTGAATAAGCACCATTTTCAGTAGCTTCAGCCACTGCCTGCGCTACGCATTTGGGACCGTGCTGGAACTTTTCCATTTCGAACACACCCATAGGGCCGTTCCAAAGTATGGTCTTCGATTCTTTGATGACTTTTGTGAATGTCTCGCAAGCCATTTGCCCAATGTCTAGCCCCATCCAGCCTTCAGGTATCTCGGTATTGTTAGCTGAAGATGTGTTGGCATCAGCGGCAAATTTATCGGCAATAATGCTATCTGCAGGCAGGTGTATGCATACGCCTTTTGCTTCTGCTTTCTTCATCAGTTCAAGCGCCGTATCCAGGCGGTCTTCTTCGCAAAGCGAATTACCAATATGGCAACCCTGCGCTTTGTAGAAAGTATATGCCATACCGCCACCTATTATGATATCGGTAGCTATATTCAGCAGGTTCTCGATGATCATGATCTTATCAGAAACCTTAGCGCCACCTATAATAGCCGTGAAAGGCTTCTTGCTGTTATGTAGTATTTCTTCCGCAGCAGCTACTTCACTTTCCATCAACAGGCCGAACATGCGGTTCTCAGGGGCAAAAGAAGAGGCTATGATGGCTGTAGAAGCATGCGCACGGTGAGCGGTACCAAAAGCATCGTTCACATATACATCGCCCAGTTTAGCCAGTTTTTCAGCGAAGGCAGTATCGCCTTTTTCTTCTTCTTTATGATAACGCAGGTTTTCCAGCAACAGTACTTCACCCTCTTTCAGGTTTGCAGCTTTTTGTGCGGCATCTTCGCCTACGCTATCGGTAGCAAACTGTACGGGCTTATCTAACAAGCCTGAAAGATGTTCGCCAACCAGTTTCAGAGAAAAATCGGCCAGGGTAAGGTGGGGCTTCTTTTCCATGTCTTTAGCCGGGCGGCCCAGGTGGCTCATCAGTACTACGCTGCCGCCATCGTCCAGTACTTTTTTAATAGTAGGCATGGCTGCGCGTATGCGTGTATCGTCGGTAACCTTACCGTCTTTTATAGGTACGTTAAAATCGACACGTATCAGTGCCTTTTTACCATCGAAGTTGAAGTTGCTGAATTTGCTCATGTTATTTCTATATAGTGTGTATGCCCTAAGGCGCGACAAAAATAATCAATGCAGGTTGTATATAAATAGCTTTTTTATTCGTCCTCTACCAGCTTCTTCAGGCCATGCAGCACTTTGGTCCAGCCTTTGTCCGATTTTTCCACGCGCTCTTCATAACCTTCGGCACTGCCTACGTCGTCGGTAACACGCAGGGTAGTAATACCATTCTCTTCTGTAAGTACATCTGTGACTGTTGAAAAATTATCGGGTTCGTCGTCTTTTTTGTGGCCGTTCTTCAGGGTGTATTTCAGCATATTGCCTGGGTCTATATCTATAATAGTTCCGTGCATTTCTATATTGATGATCCAGAACATTTTGCCTTTGAAAGTAATAGGGGAGCCCTTTTGCCAGTCGGATAAAACCTCGCAGTGAAAGAAGTATTCTTTGGTCATTTCGGGGTTGGTAAGCGCTTCCCAAACCTTTTCTTTGGGGGCGTTTATTTGTATCCGTTTAGTTATGGTGTGCGCATTCATGGTTTACCTTGTTTTGCTAACAATGCATTAGAATGATGCCAAGAAAAAAGCCTCCCGGTTGTGGGAGGCTTTAATACTATATAAGTTGTTGTTTCTTATTTGCTCATCAAACCGGCGAAGTACTTAACAGTACGTACCAATTGTGATACATAGCTCATTTCGTTATCGTACCAGCTAACGGTTTTAACCAATTGGTGATCGCCCACAGTGATAACACGTGTTTGTGTAGCATCGAACAATGAACCAAAGTGGATACCGATGATATCTGTAGAAACGATCTCATCTTCAGTATAACCGAAGCTTTCGTTTGCAGCAGCTTTCATAGCAGCGTTCACTTCTTCAACAGAAGTTTTCTTGCCTAAAGAAGTAACCAGTTCGGTTAAAGAACCCGTGATAGTAGGTACGCGTTGTGCACCACCATCCAGTTTGCCCTTCAGCTCAGGAAGTACCAGGCCGATTGCTTTAGCAGCACCTGTAGAGTTAGGAGTGATGTTAGCAGCAGCAGCACGGGCGCGGCGCAGGTCACCTTTCGGGT
>CBFGNI010000242.1:0-4200 GCA_965650105.1 uncultured bacterium
GGCCAATATCTTCTTTTTTCAGTTCACCCTTATTGGCCATGAAGCCAACTATATCCACTTTGTTCACTTTATCTTTTTTACCTGCGGCAATGAAAAGGGTCACCCATTGCGGTTTCTCAGGTATTGAATATTCTTCAGGCAGTACTATGGCTTCGGTTGTACTTTCATCTATATACTTCGGTAATTTTTCTTCGGGCGATAATAACATAATAATAGTACCACTTGCATCCTGGCGGGCAGTACGGCCATTACGATGCGTATAGCTTTCTTCGGTATGTGGCAAATGGTAGTGGACTATATACCTGATATTGGGCACATCCAAACCACGGGCTGCTATATCTGTTGTTATCAGAACATTCACGCTACCATTACGGAATTTCGATAATGCACTATCACGGTCGCGCTGCTCCATAGCACCATGATAAAATACGTTTAGTATTCCCTTATCCGATAATAGCTGGCTGGTACGTTCAACCGATTCACGGTGATTACAGAAAACAATAGTAGAGCGGTTGCCGAGATAGCATATCAGTTGGAACAATGTATCAAGCTTGTCTTTCCCATCAGACATTACCGTTTTTAATGCAAGCTTTTCCTCGCCCGGCTTTTCTTCCGAAAGATAATTCAGCTCCTGCAATTCATTTAAGTGCAGGAACGACGGTATCTCAACAGCATGTGTTGCTGAAGTAAGAATACGCTTATTGATATTGGGTAGCGATTTGATGATGAACTCCATTTCCTCTTTAAAGCCAAGCTCTAAAGATTTATCAAATTCATCAAGCACCATTGTACTGATCGAATCGACTGTGATATTACCGCGGCGTATATGATCGCTGATACGGCCGGGGGTGCCAATGATAAGTGCAGGCGGTTGTATCAGATTGTTCTCTTCTATTTCGCGTTTATGACCACCATAGCAAAGCGTAACCTTCAAACCCGTACCTATAGCTTTGAATACCATTTCTATTTGCTGTGCCAGTTCGCGCGATGGCACTATGACAATGGCTTGCGTTAGTTTATTCGTTTTATCGAGTTGCTTGATGACCGGCAACAGGAATGCTAGCGTTTTACCGGAACCTGTATCCGACAGTAAAAGTACATCGCCTTCAGCATCATTTGCTGCTATCGATGCTTCCTGCATTTCATTTAAAGCCTGTATGTTGAGCCTTTGTAAAATCGACTCGAGGGTATTTTCACCTATCTGCATAGCCGCAAAAGTACGGAACTTTAAAAGGGGATGCTTTTATTGCTTTAAAACGCCTTTTTGAAGAGTTTATTCAGAGCTTTATTATTGCCTGCAGCAAAGGCCACATCCAGCAATACGGGCATCCTGAACAACAACTGCTGTATGCGGTGGTGTAGTTTTAATTCAGAACCGAGTGTACCATAAAGCGCTTTAGCGTATTGCGACATACAGGCCTCGCTGAAGTCATTTGCATCAAAGCATCTCATTGCCTGTTCTGCCGCCAGTTTGCCACTCAGCATAGCATTACCTATACCATCACCCGATATAGGGTCGATAAGTGACGCAGCATCTCCCGCCAGCATATATCTGTAACCTGCTACCGTTACCTTTCGAGAGCCTAATGGTAAACCAAAGCCATCCAGGCCACCTATCTGTGTTGCGTTTCTAAAACGTTCTGCCAAAGCAGGTGTTGCTTCAATAAATTCATAGAACATATTCTTCAGATTAGCACGCCGCTTTATAATCTCACTGGATAGCATACCAAAGCCCACGTTGGCCTTATTATCCGGCAGCGGAAATATCCATAGGTAACTGGGCAGAAAACGCTTGTCGAAGAATATCTCTGTTTTGAAAGGTTCTGTACCACTAATATTATTATAATACGCACGTACCGAGCCAACATGATGTTTTTTATCTACCGTACGCTGGGCCAGTTGTTTTGCGGTTTCCGAATGTGCTCCATCGGCGCCAATAATCAGTTTTGCGTTTAGCTGGTGCTGTCCATCTTTAAGGGCCACGCCTTCTTTAGCTACCGTTAATTCGCGAGTCTTAAATCCACAATAGATATCGGTACCGGTAAGTTGTTGCACTTGTGTAAACAGGAAATTGTCAAAATCTAACCTGGCACAGGTATATGCTTCTCCCGCCCACTCCAGCTCCAGTTGTTTCCCTTTATAATTAATGCCGGTTTTCGATGTATGATACTTTTGCGGGAACGATTTAAACGCTTCACCCAGGTTTGGCGATATGCTTTTCAATGTTTTGATAGCCCTGCCGGGTATTGCATCGCCACATGTTTTATCGCGCGGAAAGAAGCTTTTATCTACAAGCGCAACTTTTAACCCTGCATCTTTCAAGGCAAGCGCTGCAGTACAACCCGCAGGTCCCGCACCTTTTATTATTATATCGTATGTACTTATGTTCATTTTGCTTCGTCGCTAAGTTACCGCATTACTAAAACCTCTATCAAAAAAAATCTTTTAAATAAATCATTAAATACATCGGAATCTTATGTATCTTTATCTTAGGCTATTAATAATATTATTATGATCTATTCATCAGAACTTATAAAAGGCACCCTGAAAACCGTTGTACTAAAGCTTTTGGCAGATAATAAAAAAATGTACGGCTACGAAATAACGCAGACAGTTAAAGACCTGACCAAAGACAGGATACAAATAACAGAGGGTGCACTCTACCCTACTTTACATGCTTTAGAGAGTGAAGGGCTGGTAACAACAGAATTAGAGTATATAGGGAAACGTGTAAGGAAATACTATACATTAAGCCCAAGCGGTAAAACAAAGACAAAAGAAAAAGTAACTGAGTTCACTGACTTTGTGAACACGATGATATTTCTCCTGGACCTGAAAACAAAGACTATTTAAAATGTATTGCATCAGTGACCAGCAAGTAGATTATATCCTCAATGACATTAGACGTAATGGAGTTGAAATGGAGGACCTGCAGTTAAACCTCCTGGATCATATCTGTTGCATCATTGAGCAAAATCTCAAAGAGGATGATGACTTTGAGCTCTTCTATCAACAAACTATTGCGCAGTTCTATAAAAAAGAACTGCGCGAGATAGAAGAAGAAACCATCAATTTATTAACATTCAAAAACTATTATTCAATGAAAAAGTTCATGTTCTTTAGCGGAGCATTATCTGCAGTAGCATTTATCATTGGCTCTGTTTTAAAAGTAATGCATTTACCAGGGGCGGCTGTCATGCTTGTGTTAGGCTTCCTAAGCCTTTCCTTTATTTTCCTTCCACTTCTATTTGTATTAAAAACGCGTGAAGCGGGCACTATGCGCGATAAGCTAATATTAGGATTAGGGACAACTTTAGGCATATTATACAGTGTATCTATGCTATTTAAGGTTATGCACTGGCCCGGTGCAAATATTATGTGGGTAAGTATGCTGGTAATAGCGCTAACAATATTTATACCTATTTATTTTTTTACCGGCATCAGAAGACCGGAAACAAAGGTAAATACTATAGTTTCTACCGTTCTTCTAGTAGGTGCTTTTGGCATACAGCTTAGCCTAACTAATATTTACGGTAAAAAAAGTGACGTCTCGCACACCTATTTGCAAAACGAGCAACTGCTGGAAATGATGCAACACGAAGGCAGTTATGCAGTACAACAAGTAAACGCTGCCGACAAACTTGCTACTGATATTTATCAAAATTGTAAAGACCTGAAACAAATAGTGCTTCAGGAAACCATTGGTCAGCCCCGGCTACCAACAGACTATCTCAACATAGCCAATTTCCCTGAACGAAGTTTGGGTAACGAATTTGAAAAAAATGAAGCTGGCTTTGCCAAGATGATAGCACTGAAACGTAATGTAATTAGCTACAATAATATTACGGGCAATAAAAAAATACCGGTTGGCTGGAGTATTTTAGAAGCATCACCTACGCAATGGAAAAACTATGAGAACATATCGATGTTGAACGATCTGACACAGATACAAATGTTCTTAGTAAGTAACCGTAGTAAAATGGTAGCAGCTAATTAAAATAAGTAAGGGCGGTAATACCGCCCTTACTTATTTATTCTTCATTTGAATTGGATCAGGCTATTATTGTGTCTTTCGCTTTTCTTTTTAATACCAATGCAGCTACTACTGTGATTAATAATCCAACAGGCAATATTTCCATATAGGTAAATAGAATAACCCAAAGCGGATTCTTATACATCTGCTTCATTCCATCCATTTCT
>CBFGNI010000243.1:0-4175 GCA_965650105.1 uncultured bacterium
ACCTTTGGTCATAATTTGCTACGACCTGATAGAATACAAAGGCGAAGACTTGCGCGAGATGCCTTTACACCAACGAAGGGCATTGCTGGAAGAAATGGTAAATGAAGCCCGACAAAATGAAGCAGGTAAAGTATTGCGTCTGTCACCAATAGTTGAATGTGAAAGCTGGGAGCAAGCTGCAGAAGAAAGGGGAAAATCAAGAGAGTATACTTGTGAAGGTCTGATGCTTAAACTGAAAGAAAGCACCTACAAAACTGGCCGCCGTCGGGGCGAATGGTGGAAATGGAAAGTAGATCCTTATTCTGTAGATGGGGTACTGATATACGCACAACGTGGTCATGGTCGTCGTGCAAACCTTTACACCGATTTCACTTTTGCCGTTTGGGATGGCGAGGAGTTAGTCCCATTCGCAAAAGCCTACTCCGGACTCACAGATAAAGAACTACTGCGTGTAGATGCATGGATAAAAAGAAATACTTTGGATAAATTTGGTCCGGTGCGCAGCGTTACGCCACAACTGGTTTTTGAATTGGGTTTTGAAGGCATCAATCCATCGCCCAGGCATAAATCGGGTGTGGCATTGCGCTTCCCACGTATTTTGCGCTGGCGCGAAGATAAATCAGCTAAAGAAGCAAACACGAAAACGGATCTTTTAGAATTACTGAACGTACAATAGTTGAAGCAGGATATACATATAGCAGATGAATGGTTCGGCAGGAAAGGCTGGCAACCGCACGAGTTTCAGCGCAAAAGCTGGGATGCGATAGGCAAAGGCTATTCAGGTTTGCTGAATGCACCAACCGGCTATGGCAAAACCTATGCGCTATGGTTTGGCATACTGCAGAATTATGTTGCCAAAAAGAAACCACCCAAAGGCTTACATGCACTTTGGATAACACCGCTCCGGGCGTTATCGAAAGAAATACTGATGGCTACCCAGCGTGTAAGTGAAGATATGAAACTCGACTACAGCATCGGTATGCGTACGGGCGATACTTCTACCAAAGAACGTACTGCGCAAAAAAAATCAATGCCCAATGGCCTCATCACTACACCTGAAAGCGTACATCTTTTAATGGCGCAAAAAGGCTACGAGCAAACCTTTAAGAACCTGGAATTTGTGGTGGTAGATGAGTGGCACGAGCTTTTAGGTAATAAACGTGGTGTGCTGATAGAACTCGCATTATCACGATTGAAAGCGATCAACCCTAAACTGAAGATATGGGGTATCTCCGCTACAATAGGAAATCTTGAAGAAGCGAAAGACATTCTATTGGGTAGCTACACGGGTAAGCAAACACTCATTCGTTCTAAGATCGAAAAGAAGATAGAGATAAAAACCTTTCTGCCCGACGAAATAGAACGCTATCCATGGGCGGGGCATTTAGGCATAAAGCTGGGCGAAAAAGTATTGCCAGTTATACACAATAGCAATTCTACATTAATATTTACCAATACGCGTTCGCAATGCGAGATATGGTACCAGCGTCTTCTTGAGATGGATCCGTCACTTGCGGGGCAAATGGCTTTACATCATGGCTCGCTAAGCGAAGAGATACGGCAATGGGTGGAAAACGCTTTGCACAATGGTTCCTTAAAAGCAGTTGTCTGCACCAGCAGTCTTGATCTGGGTGTCGATTTTCGCCCGGTAGATACCGTGATACAAATAGGTTCACCCAAAGGTGTAGCGCGTTTTATGCAGCGTGCAGGCCGTAGCGGTCACCAACCAGGTGCTACGAGTGTGGTACATTTCCTGCCCACACACTCATTAGAAATAATTGAGGGTAGTGCCCTTCGCCACGCCATCAAACACAATGAAATTGAACAACGCATTCCTTACATTCGCTCTTTCGATGTATTGGTGCAGTTCCTCGTCACATTGGCCATCTCTGAAGGCTTTTATCCTGAAAAAGTATATGCTGAGATCAAACAAACGCATTGCTACGCTTCGGTAACCTGGGAGGAGTTTGAATGGTGCCTGCACTTTATAACACAAGGTGGTAAAATGCTCGACTCTTACGATGAGTTTCATAAAGTGGTCATCGAAAATGGTCTTTACAAAGTAACCAGCCGCCGTATAGCCATGCAACACAGGTTGAGCATTGGCGTTATCGTCAGCGATAGCATGCTGCAGGTAAAGTTCCTGGGTGGTGGCAGGTTGGGTTTGATAGAAGAAGGCTTTGTATCGCGTCTTCGCCCCGGCGATGTGTTCTCTTTTGCAGGCCGCAATGTGGAGTTCATCCGCTTGAAAGAGATGACCGTACAGGTTCGTAAAAGCACTAAGAAAGGCTACTCTGTTTCCTGGCAGGGTGGGCGTATGCCTTTATCCTCACAGCTTACCAAAACCATTCGCGATAAGCTGGATACCTATTATACTAAAGGACCTAAAGATGTGGAGCTTGAAAAACTGGAACGCTTGTTCGATGAACAGCAGAAGCGTTCGCACCTGCCCCATAAAACTGAGCTGCTGATAGAGAAAGTAAAAACGCGCGAGGGCTATCATGTGTTTATCTATCCATTTGAAGGACGTAATGTGCATGAAGGCATGTCTGCATTATTTGCCTACCGTATAGCACAGATTAAACCTATGAGTTTTTCACTGGCGTTTAATGATTATGGTTTTGAGCTACTGAGCGACCAGGAAATACCTATTGAAGAAGCGTTGGGTAACGATCTGCTCGATAACCTCAACCTGACCGATGATATTCAGAAAAGCGTCAATATCACTGAAATGGCGCGACGCAAGTTTCGCGATATAGCCAGTATTGCGGGGCTGGTATTTACAGGTTACCCCGGCAAAGAAGTGAAGACAAGGCATACGCAAGCCAACGCTTCTCTATTTTTCTCTGTGTTTGCCGAACACGAAGCAGATAACCTTTTACTGCGCCAGGCATTCGACGAAGTATATATTTTTCAAATGGAACAGGCGCGTATGTATGATGCGCTCGATCGCATGCAAAAGCAAAACGTAATAATTCGTTACCTTCAACAATTAAGCCCCTTCTGCTTCCCGATACTTACCGAAAGGTTTAGAGAAAAACTGACCAACGAGAAGCTGGAAGACAGGATACAGAAATTGCTCAAACAGTTGGAGAAGTAGATGCAGATAGAATTCCAGGGACAAACACTTATACTTTTACCCGAAAGGGCCATTTTCAAGCCCGACGAACAGTTACTCATTATTGCCGATGTACATCTCGGTAAAGCAGGTCATTTCCGTAAGCATGGTATATCCATTCCAGCGGCCTCACAAGATGGCGATTATCAAAAGCTAAAAGATCTGATAGAAAAGATGCACCCGCAAAAAGTTTACTTTTTAGGAGATCTATTTCATAGTAGTTACAATAGCGATTGGCATGTATTTGCCTCGCTGATTGAATGCTGCGAGGATATTGAATTTACACTGGTAAAAGGCAATCACGATATTATCGATTACCGTTTGTTCGATGGCCTGAAAATACACGTTGTAGATAAACACATAGAAGATGATCATTTCATTTACTCGCATAAGCCACTCACCCATATACCCGAAGGCAAGCTGAATATGGCAGGCCATATACACCCCGGCATTGCGCTCTATGGTTTGGGTAAGCAATCTATCAAACTGCCGTGCTTCCATTTGCAGGATGGCAATCAGTTAATACTCCCTGCATTTGGTGTGCTTACAGGCTTGTATATGATGAGCAGGAACGCCGATACTAAAATATACATCGTATTGCCTAACGAAGTGAAGCAGCTATAGAGCATCATTGTTTTATCACTTATCTTTAAGTTATGTTCGATCTGTTACTGCAAAACGTACGTAAGCACATTACTCTTACCGAGGAAGAGGAAGCATTTTTTACATCACTGTTTCAAAAAAAGTTGGTGCGTAAAAAACAGTTTCTGCTGCAGGAAGGTGAAGTGGCTAAATACCTGATGTTTGTAACTGATGGCTGCCTGCGCAGCTATTCTATCGATAAAAATGGTTTTGAACATATACTGCAATTTGCACCACCCGGCTGGTGGATCACAGATATGTATAGCATCACCGCACAGCAGGCGGCCAGCCTGTATATCGATGTCATTTTCGATGGCGAGATACTCATGATATCGAATGAGAATATTGATAAACTTTTCGAACAACTACCGCAATTCAATAAGTATTTCCGCATACTGGCAGAGAATTCCCTGGT
>CBFGNI010000244.1:0-4149 GCA_965650105.1 uncultured bacterium
GTTCGAGTATAGTTACTTGATCTCGCAGTTATTAACCGCACCTTGCTGATCGCATTTATCACGTGCTTGTACCTTATTGCCTGCATCGATAGTGAACTGTGTTACTTTTCCTTTATAATCTATACATTCACAATAATAGGTTCTTCTGCAAGAAGAAAACATTGTGGCTGCCACGGCTGCAAACAAAACTGCGATCAAAGCGTTTTTCATACGGATAATAAAATTCGTACACAAGGATACACAAAATTTTTATTAAAAAATAGTACCGGCTAATCAGTCTTACAATTTAATGGTTACATCGCCGCCAATTGGGTATGCTACGCAGGTAAGTATCATTCCTTCTGCCAGTTCTGCGTTGGTTAGTACCTCATTATTCCGATGCCAGACCTTGCCCCTTGTGCAAACCGCTACACAAGTGCCACAAATGCCATTTTCGCAACTATAGGGTAGTTGTATATCGTGTTTCCTTGCCGACTTTAGAATGGTGTCGGGATACTGGCTGGTAAAACTATACTGATCAGTGCCTTTTATCAGGTTGACAACATGGGGCTGTTCATCGGGTGGTTTTATTATTCTTGTAATTACGTTTGTATTAAAGTTCTCCTTCCTGATATTATCGGCAGATATACCAGCCTCCTTAAGCCCCAACATAACCATACGCATATAAGGGAATGGCCCGCAGATATAATACAGGTCCTGAACGTTATACTTATTTTCAGTTAAGATTGCCGGCAGCAAAAGTTTACTCAACCTTGCCCGGCTAAGGTTTGGGGCAGTGCTAAAGAGATACTCGATATGAAAATTCCGGTACTTATTGCGCCAAGCTTCCAATTCATTGTAAAACAATGTACGGGTTATAGAACGATTGCTGTAAACCAGTGTAATACGGGTAATAGCGGACTTCAAAAGAACCGTTTTGATAAGAGAAAATACAGGCGTAATGCCCACGCCGGCAGCGAAGAAGAATATGTGTTGTGGTATTGTTTCCGGTAGTGTGAAGAAACCAGATGGTTTCAATGCTTCAATAATGTGTCCTGTTTCTGTTCTATCAAACAAAAAGCGTGACATAATACCATTGTCTATTCTTTTTACCGTTATTGTGGGCTGCTCGGCGGCTTCAGGTGAAGAAGAAAATGAGTAGGATCTTCTTTCTTCTGTACCTGTGTGGTTCGATAGCAGGGTAATAAACTGGCCTGCTTTGTACTGTATTGGCTCGCCGTTGGCGCCTGCGAGAGTGAATGTTTTTACATCCTGAGTCTCTTGCCTGATATTAATTACTGCTACTTTCAAAACTTCTAATTCGTGTATGAATACAAGGGGTAAATATAAAAGCAAAGATCGGCTTAGCATTATTTTTAGAAACGAAATATTAGCTAACTATATTTATTGTATATTGAGGGTATAGTTTTTATACCAGTTATAAGCATAGCTGCAAGCAGGGGAAGAGGCTACGCTTAAAACTAAACGCAATGAACGACAAACTGTACATCAACAACAAGACTAATAAACCAATGCACGCTACTATTTGCGACGGTAATACCGGTAACTATCTGTTGCAATACGAACTGCAGCCGGGCTCAAATGAAATTGCCGTAACTACTCTTGATACAGGTGTGTATAGCATATCATTAAAGGATCATAACAATTCGGTTATATACGAACAGAAACTTATAAGGGAGTAGTTAGCTTTCAGTAGCTACCCATTTTTTAGCATTATCCAGCTCACTCATTTTAAACCCTTTGGCGTCGCCGGGCACAAGGCCGCTAAAAACTGACGTAAAGGTAGTAACACCTTCATTGTCCGTTACCACTGCAATCTTTGCCCATCTCGTAAAGTATTTCAGGCCTACCTTGGCGTCGCTAACCCATGCACCCCATTCCCAGTTTTTCAGCTCTGTATCGAGCAACAATAAATAATGAATTTTACCTGTACGGGCTATAAGGTTATCTAACGCAGGTAGTAAAATAGTATCTAATTCTTCTTTGGTTACAGTACCGGTAGCCTTTACACCCACCACGTTAGCGGGTAAGTCTTTCATAATCTCCAGCATGGGTTCAAGCATTTTACGCAACTATAGCAAAATTTTCGTGCCTATGGCGCTATTCATTCCTGTCAGTATTCAGAATACTGCCCAGCAAATTATTCCATTGTACTGAAGATAAGGCTAATATGGCCGTTGTAGCTACCGCAATATTTCTCACTGTATCTACCAAATGTTCAGTATTTGTATTGGGTAATTCGTTCCTGCCATAATAATACGCAGCTACAATCTTTCC
This sequence comes from uncultured bacterium, assembly GCA_965650105.1. Taxonomy (GTDB): domain Bacteria; phylum Bacteroidota; class Bacteroidia; order Chitinophagales; family Chitinophagaceae; genus Polluticoccus. Next base: position 2,278 of record CBFGNI010000244.1, read on the forward strand.
CCATCTTTTTACCTGTATAGTGCTGGTGGCGGCATCATTAAAAAAATGAGCGGTGTGTGTGTCTTCACCACCAGGTTTAGCCGTTGGCCTCAATTGTATCGAAATGCTTTCACCATTTTCATCAGGGTAGTCATCATAAGTAATTGCTTCTATTTTTACCCAATCTTTAGCATTGCCGGTTATGGTACCAGGGCCAGGTATATCAATTTGTATATAGTCGCCCAGGTGCGCATTGCGATGCAATGATTCTCCGTAGTTGTCAGTCAATAAAAACTCAGCGCTATTGCCATCTATTATACTCTTCCATTCATTCACGTTCAGCAACCTTTCTTTTGCCAGCAAGAATAGGTCTTCTGCATCTTCCAGCGATTCCATTACTACCTGTCTTTTAATATCTTTAGATGAACCGTGTTGTTGTTCAGGTATTTGATTGTCCATATCTTTCATATATGCTATTATTAATGTGAAAGGAAAATCCGTGCCAGCTATTTGGCATGAATGTTTTGCAATACAACACGTAAAACATTTACATGCTTGTATTTGAAACTTATGAAGAGCATGAACGGCATTTGCCTAGTAATGGCAAATACATTATCGCTCAATTCACAAGGGAGTATATAGTTGTCTATCAGGCTTTTAAAGATAGTATTGCGCAATACGCAATAGCTAACCAAAAGTTTGGTGGCGAAGATTATGACTTTGAACGTACTACATGGCTGAAACCCAGTTTTTTGTGGATGATGCATTATTCGGGATGGGCTAATAAACAAAACCAGGAAAATGTATTGGCTATTAAGATAAGTATTGCAGGGTTTGAAGAGATATTAAAGAATGCAGTACTCAATAAGTTTTACGATAGCCTGCCACTACTGGATATATTCAGAAAAAAGAATCCCGACCATATAAAATGGCGTTGGGAAACCTACCATGACCTGAGAGGTGACAAAACCGACAGAAAAGCTGTAAAAATAGGGCTCAGTGGTGAAATGCTGCAACGCTTCAATAATGAATGGATTTTGGAGATACAAAATATCACGGAATATGTAAAGCAGCAACAAACTTTAGTAGGAGAGAATAAAATCAGTAAAATATTATTACCACGCGAACGGGCATACGCTCCTAACGACCTTAGTATTCTTAAGAAAATTGACGCAACTTCTATATCATTGTAAATAGTATGCTACATCATGTACAACCTATTGAAGTAAATCATTTGTTTCCTGTATTGGATGAAAAGCTGATAGAACTTTTGCGTTCGCTAACACCGGCTGAATGGGAAACACCCACTATTGCTAAACTATGGAGAGTAAAAGATATAGCAGCACATTTGCTGGATGGAAACCTGCGCAGTTTATCGATTTTACGTGATGATTATAATGGTAACAGACCAGTTGGAATAAAAATATATGCCGACCTCGTTGGTTACCTGAATCAATTAAATGCTGATTGGGTACAGGCTGCGCATAGGTTGAGTCCAAGGGTAATAACTGACCTGCTGGAAAGTACAGGTAAAGAGTACAACGAGTTAATGCAAACGCTTGACCCATGGGAAGATGCTAAGTTTTCCGTAGTATGGGCAGGCGAAGAAATTTCAAAAAACTGGTTCCATGTGGCACGCGAGTACACAGAGAAATGGATACACCAGCAACAGATACGTGATGCAGTAGGTAAGCCGGGTATTTTGACCAAAGAGCTTTTTTATCCTTTCATCGATACTTTTATGTGTGCATTGCCACACACGTATAAATATACTGAAGCACCTACCGGTACCAGTGTGGAAGTAGTAATAGCAACTGATATAGGCGGAACCTTCCATATAAATAAAACCGATGAAGGTTGGGTATTGCGCCACGATACACGCCTTGAGCCAAA
>CBFGNI010000245.1:0-4138 GCA_965650105.1 uncultured bacterium
CCCAGGTCTGCTTCATGAGGCTGGCCGAGCGCCCGATCGCGGCAGTCGGTGCCGCGTTCTCGAAAATCATCACCGGCACGATGAAGTAGGTGATCACCGCCCACGCCGCGCCGAGGATCGAGCGCACGATGCTGCCGACCTTGCCGTTGTTCTCGAGCGCGTTGAGCAGCAGCCCGACCGTTCCGGACAGCAGCGCCCAGCCCGCGACCTTGCCGAGGTGCTGGGTATGGCCATAGGCCTGAATCTATTACTGGGCATACCCTTGCTGTGGGGCGTCTCTATCACCTTTCTCGATACTATACTACTACTTTACCTGCAAAGGCTGGGCATGCGCAAAATGGAGGCCTTCATTATAACGCTGGTTGCAATAATTGGCGGATGCTTTTTGCTGGAAATGTTTTTAGCAAAGCCTTCAGGTATAGAAATGGCGAAGGGATTAATACCATCCTTACCTAACAGCACAGCGCTATATATAGCCATTGGTATTATAGGCGCCACAGTGATGCCGCATAATTTATACCTGCACTCGGCATTGGTACAAACACGTAAGATAAACCGCGATGACACCTCTATAAAAAAAGCTATCAAGTTCAATATATGGGATAGCACTATAGCGCTGAATATGGCCTTCTTCGTTAATGCATCGATACTCATACTTGCGGCCTCGGTGTTTTATACATCGGGCAATAACCAGGTAGCATCGTTGGAAGATGCGCATAAATTGCTTGAACCACTATTAGGTAATAAATGGGCATCGCATTTGTTTGCCATAGCACTGATAGCCGCCGGGCAAAGCTCTACAGTAACAGGCACACTGGCCGGGCAAATTGTGATGGAAGGTTATTTACGCCTGCGTATAAACCCATGGATGAGACGGATGATAACACGCCTGCTGGCCATTGTACCGGCTATACTGGTAATATGGCTAATGGGCGAAACAATGGTAGATAGCATGCTTGTATTTAGCCAGGTGCTATTAAGTATGCAACTGGCATTTGCTGTAATACCATTGTTACATTTTGTAAGCGATAAAAAACGAATGGGTAAATTTGCTATTGGCCCGGTTACTAAAATTGCCGGCTGGCTAATAGCAGCAATAATTGTTGTACTAAACCTGAAACTGGTTTATGAAACAGCACAAGACTGGGTAGCGGCCACCGATAATATTGTTTGGCAAGGAATGATATATTTAGGTGAAATTGGCATAGTTGTTTTGCTAATAATAACAATTGTGCACCCGTATATTTTACGAAAACGAGAAGCTGCCAATATTAATGTACACAAAGATGTGGCTATAGATAAACTACATACAATAGTATCAGAACCATTTTCCAGGATCGCTGTTGCGCTTGACTATAGCGATAAGGATACCAAAGCCATACAATACGCTGTACAGCTAGGCAGCTACACAACGCAGTATATATTAATACACATTGTAGAAAGCGCACAGGCACGTATGGTAGAAGAACAGGCGCAAGACTACGAAACGATAAAAGATAAAGAACACCTAAACGAGTACGTTCGTTTCTTAAAGGATAAAGGTTATGATGCGCAAGGTATAATTGGCTTCAACCACCGGTCGAAAGCAATAGCGAGGATCATAAAAGAATATGACTGCGACCTGCTGATTGTAGGTAGCCATGGGCATAAAACAATTGGCGACTGGGTGTTTGGGGAAACCATCAATTCGGTACGGCACCTGGTGAATATACCGGTATTCATAGCGAAATAAAGAAGGCCGCATAAGCGGCCTTCTTTTATTAATATTCTATTGCTATTACAGGAATGAATAACCTACGTGCAATTGTATTGTCCTGTTCTTCCAGGCATCGCCAACACCGGTATTATTCTGATCGGAAAAACCAAGTATATAACGAGCTCCAATATTCAACTTAACAGGCAGATTTATTTGCAGGCCAATAACACCAGAAATGTCGCCTCCTTTAAATAAACCTTTAGCATCCTTAACTAAAGCATCTTTGTCTTGCAGTGAAACTATACCACTATACTGAGGCCCAATTTGTATCCAGGCCATTGAGAACAATTTGTAATTAAATAGTACAGGTATGTTCAGGTAGCTGGCGCGCACATTGAAAGATTTGCCACTATCAGCGGGATTGTTATAATATGAAGATGGCAACGGATTATCGATCTCATATTTTGTTTGGCTAAACAGCGCTTCAGCACTAACGCCTATTTTATTGCGGTGTACGCCTACAAAAATGCCGCCCAATACGCCGCCCTGGTAAGCCTCTTTCCATGTTTTACCATCAAGTTTGGAGAAGTTGGCACCTACTTTTATGCCAAGGTCAACCTTTACAGGCAATACCGATTGCGCAGCACCGGTAACCTGCGCATACATCATAGCAGGTATGCAGAACGATAACAGAGTAAAAAATAATTTTTTCATGCTTTGTTTTTTTAAAAGATGTGGATAATGGTGATCAACAAAAAATATGCCCAAACCTACGCCACTTCTTCTAATACAAGAAATTCTTGTTTCAATGGCTGTATGTTTTCTTTTAGTATATCAAAATATGTAGGTCCATAACGCAAATACCAACTCATAAAGTTTTCTTTACGCTCCTGCAGGCTATCATCGGGGAATATTACCGAACGCAGCCGGGTAATTCTTTGCATATCTATTTGCATTTTTCTTTTTTCGGCACGCAGCATTTTCTTTTCTAAAACTTCTAACTGGTGTTTCATTTTTACCAAAGCGGCCTCGGCTGAACTACGTAGTGTGGTATCGAGCGATACGGCTTTTAACTTCAAAGCCAGCATAGCATTTTCAATCATGGCTGCTTCCTCCCCCGTTTGCCAGTCATCAGAGCTATGTGCAGCAACAAAATTTTTAACCAATATGGGCTCGGGCTTAAAAATGTCCTTAACTGATAGCTGAAGCTTTTCACGCAATTCGTGTTCTCTTTTATTGATCCATAAAACAGATTGGCGAAGCATGACTACGGGGAAAAATACTTTATAATGTTCAAACACCGGCCTTAGCTGCAACCAATAAGCTACTTCGGCACCACCACCTATAAAAGCCACATTAGGCAATATAGTTTCCTGGAACAACCCTCTTAATATCACATTAGGGCTAAAACGTTCAGGATGCATTTTTAATTCATTCAATAATTCAGTTTCACTAAATATTATCTCTGTATTCAACACCTCCCATTTATCACCGTTCTTTTCTATCCGCTCCCTGATGTTATCTTTCAGATAAAACAGGTTAACAGGCCTTGGGTATGCCTGAGATTTATATTGTAGTTCTTCCAGCTTCTCCACTTGCGCAGTTACCAAAGGGTGCGCACAATGATTCAGCAGATCGTCCTTAATTATTGGTAAAATGGCTTTCTTAAATGCTGCTTCATCAGGATTCAACACAACTAAACCATACTTGCCAAACAATTCGTTTACCAAATATTGTGTAGCATCTGCAATATTCTTATGCTTCAGGTATGCTTCTGTAAGCAGTTCTTTTAGTTGTTGCAGATTGGTACCCGGCGGGCCCATTACTTTAAAAAGCTCATCCAGAACTTTCTTCAGGCTTTTAGTATCCATGCGGCCAACAGCGCCGGTTTGTCCATCGGCATCCCAAACAAACTTTTTGCCTTCGTACCGGAACACCCCAAGTTCTTCAAGATCATTATCCTCGCTACCTATATAGTAAACAGGTACAAAGTTCTTATCCGTATGCTTTGTATTCAGCTCCTCAGCAAGCTTGATAGCATGTATTATTTTGTAAATGAAGTATAAGTATCCTGTAAGTAAATTGGGTTGGTGCGCAGTGCAAATGGTGAACGTATTATCGTTAGCCAGCAACTTTATATTGTCATTTACGGCATCGTGGGTGGGTAAGCGGCTATATTGCTCTTGTAGTATGCTTACTAAAGTCTTTCTGTCAACCGGGTATTTACGTCTATCGGCAATGGCTTTTTCTATTCCTGCGGCATCGGGTTTATATGCGTAAAAATCTTTCAGGCGCTGGTCTTGCTTCAGATAGTCGAGAATGAGTGGTGTAAAATAACCGGTATCAATATAAGGCAGGTACGTACAGTCTGTTTGCACTGGCAATTGTTTTTACCAGACGAAGGTAAGGCATCCTTTAGCATTGGCATATTATACAGCAATA
>CBFGNI010000246.1:0-4138 GCA_965650105.1 uncultured bacterium
CCATTTTGATTCAATCGGGTCCTGGTATTGAGTAACCAAAACCCGATTGTAAAAAATGTTTAATTATCGCGTAAAGGCTTCAAGACCGCAGTCCATTTCAGTAAAGCATTATACATGGTATCGGCTGCTTTGTTCAGTTCATCGTTTGGTGTAAAATTTCCCTCTTCATCGAAGAACTGGAAGAACATAGGTACGCTTACGGCTTCGTTAAGCGGCATCATGCTCAGGGTTGTCAGTACCTGCTTCATCATTTGCGCTGCACGGGTACCTGCCGATACACCACCATAACTAAGTATGCCCACCGGCTTGTGTTTCCATTCGTTGTGCAGGTAGTCGATAGCGTTTTTGAAAACCCCTGTAAAGCCATAGTTGTATTCAGGAGTAACGAAAATAAAAGCATCGGCATCGCTTATCATGGCGCTCCAGTCTTTGGTATGCTGATGCTGGTATTGCATCATGATAGGGTGCACGGGTTCATCCATAAAGGGCAGGTTGATCTCTGCAAGGTCTAGTATCTCGATATTAAAATCGCTGTGCTTCTTTCCTTCACTTGCTATCCAGTTGGCGAATGCGGGTGATTTACGGCCGGGGCGTGTGCTGGTAATAATGATCTTCAAATTGAACATAAAATCGTCTATTGATTGGTGTTTATCTAAAACTTAATTGTTTCTTTTCTTGTTTAGCCAGTTTGTTATCGATGCTTAATTCGCCCGAACCGAAGTAAGCGATCATTAATGCAGCGCCAGTCATGGAGATATTTTTCATGAACATGACCATATCCATCTGGTGCATCATCGGGTCGGTAATAGTCCAGAATTTGTGCATGGCAAAAGTTACCGGCACCAGGAACAAAACAAGCAGCCATGCGCCCAGTTTGGCCTTGTAGCCAAGTATAATGCTTAGTGCGCCCACAAATTCCATAATGCCTGTAAATGGTACCAGTATATTGGCCATAGGTACGCCCTGCGCAGTTGCAAAGCCTATGCTTTGCGCGGAAAAATGCCCGAAGGCTGACATGATGAACAGGAACGAGAATAGTATGCGGCCTGTCAATAGAATGTATTTCATAACGTTTGTTTTTTTGTTGACACAAAACTACCTACCTTTGGTATCCAACGGATACTACTATACCAGAGGATACCAGTATCCCACAGGATACCGCATAAAAACCAAGAGTAATGCCATTTAAAAAAACTGAACATCAAACCGAGGCTGCCTGTAAAGGGCGCCTGATGGCTGTAAAAGATGCACTGGATGCTATAAATGGTAAATGGAAATTGCCAATTATTATTGCACTGAGTGAAGGGCCATTGCGTTTTAAAGAATTGCAACGCACGGTAGAAGGTATAACACCAAAGGTGCTATCGAAAGAGCTGAAGGATATGGAGCTGAATGATTTTGTGAAACGCTATGTGTACGATACTACACCGGTAACAGTAGAGTATGAGCTTACTGAATACAGCGCTACGCTTGAAGAAGTGATCAGCGCACTGGGTACATGGGGCTACCAGCACCGCCAGCATATTATGGAAGACAGCAAAACGATGAAGAAAAAGAAAGGAATGATAGCGGCGTAACTACATGTAGTATGCTACGTCAATAAAGAGATTATCCAAACTGTCTTCTTTGCTTTATATTTTATCTGTGGCTATTTTATAAGCAGGGTCTTCAATGATATTTACATCTATAATACCTTCTGCATTCTTCAGTAGCTGGCGGCAGTCGGGACTTAAATGTCTCAGGTGCAGTTTTTTACCGGCTTTGTTGTAGCGTTCTGTTATGCGGTTCAGTGCTTCAATACCCGACATATCGGCTACGCGGCTTTCTTTAAAGTCGATAATTACTTCTGCGGGGTCATTAGTTACATCAAATTTATCGTTGAAGGTAGTAACGGAACCAAAAAATAATGGGCCATATATTTCATAGTGTTTTACACCTTGCTCATCGGTATATTTTTTAGCGCGTATGCGTTTGGCGTTCTCCCATGCAAATACCAGTGCGGCTATTACAACGCCTATCAACACTGCTAATGCAAGATTGTGCAGCAATACCGTCACTAAGGCCACAACTACGATGATAAGAACATCGTGAGCGGGCATTTTACCAATAGTACGCAGGCTGGCCCATTCGAAGGTGCCGATGGCTACCATGATCATAACACCTGTAAGTGCCGCCATAGGCAGGCGTTCGATAAGGCTGCCGCCAAACATAATAAACACCAGCAGCATGACAGCCGCTATAATACCCGACAAGCGTGCACGTGCGCCCGATGATATATTGATAAGGCTTTGCCCTATCATGGCACAGCCACCCATACCAAAAAAGAAACCAGAAGTAACATTGGCCATACCCTGCGCCACACATTCTTTATTGCCCCTGCCACGTGTTTGTGTTATCTCGTCGATAAGGTTGAGCGTAAGCAGGCTTTCTATTAAACCTACGCCTGCTACTATCAGCGAATAAGGGAAAATAATTTGCAGGGTTTCCCAGCTGAAGGGTACGATAGGCAGGTGGAATGGCGGGAAGCCACCGGTGATGGGTGCTATATCGCCTACTGTTTTTGTTTCGATATTAAAGCCAATGATGATAGCCGACACTACCAGTATAGCGGTAAGGGATGCCGGTATGGCTTTAGTGAGCCTGGGCATACCCCATATAATGAACATGGTAAGCAGTACGAAGCCCAGCATTACCATCAGTTTAGTGCCCGTAAGCCAATGATATACGCCACTGGCATCAGGCGCCTGGAATTGTACCAGCTGCGCCATGAATATGACTATGGCCAGCCCGTTTACAAAGCCATACATAACGGATTGCGGTACCAGCCGTATGAACTTACCCAGTTTGAAAACCCCCGCCAGTATTTGAATGATGCCGGCAAGAATAACGGTAGCGAAAATATATTCCTGCCCGTGCGTTTTAACTAATGCTACTATTACTACGGCAACTGCACCCGTAGCCCCCGATATCATACCCGGCCTGCCACCCAGTATTGAAGTAACCAGGCCCATAACAAAAGCGGCATACAAGCCAATTAGGGGCGACAGGCCAGCTATAAGTGCAAATGCAACTGCTTCCGGTATGAGCGCCAACGCTACCGTAAGCCCCGAGAGCACCTCTGTTTTATAATTTACTGTTTGCTTAAAATCGAATAAATGAAAGAATGCTTTCATGCTTTGTATGCTGAATGTATATAATGAATAAAAATGGCTAAAGGCTTTCAGGTAATGAAAGCCATAAACATAAGCACCTTTTATATCAAGGTGGAGTAACTGCTGATCTGAAACAAACGAAAGCCATAATGCGAAGATAGAATAATATGGTTATTTCAGCTTATAGCCCTTCGGTATAGAGAATGGATAGTCTTGTTCCTTATCGAAATCGAACCCGTTAAAGTTCATATCCATATAGTAAGGCTCGCCATTGTTGCTGAGATTAATAACACGGCTGGTGGAAAATTTCCGTCCCTCTACGTCTTCATAATTGCCATACTGTATCATGCCTTGCGTGCCATTATCGCTGGTCTGCATTTGCAGTGTACGCATGGTATTATCAGCTTTATTGTAGGTAATTTGCTGTAAAAGGTCTTTATCCTGCAGCTGTATGCTCATGGTTCCGCCGAAGTCTGTGGCATCGGTAGGTGTACCATCTTTATCTATCACATTCCCGATTATCAGGTTTTGCATGGTGGCAAAATCTACCGGTACGGGCAGCAACTTATTGATATCAGCAATAGGCATTTTATACACTTCACGCTCCAGGTAGTTGATAACAAAAACACTATCGGGGCGTACATATACACGCGCTACATTCACCAGCCCGCCAAGCGCCTGCACCGCCACCCATATCACCTCGTTTTTCTTTATGCGAAAGTTGGCGGTAAACTCATTTTTTTGCCCTTGCGCCTGGTAGTGCATTTTAGCCTTACCACTAAATGTGCTGAAAAAGATCTGGTTTTGGAGTAAGGGCTTTAGTTTTTCAATAACAGCCAGTTTATCGCTGTTGATTGCAGGAGATGTTGTTTTCCCGGTAGCAGTATCGGCAGCCTTTGCAGCTGTAGCCGGCGCTCCCAGTGTATCGACCGTAATGATGCCGTAAGATTTATTGTCAACTATTTTTACCTGGCGGCGTACAGGTT
>CBFGNI010000247.1:0-4130 GCA_965650105.1 uncultured bacterium
TAAAAGTAATTCCTGTACAGGAAGTAAGGAGAAAAGGTGTAGAGCACGTTGCAAGACAAGCATTATTGCACTTGAGTGGTTGCGATGATATATACGTTTCTTTCGATGTGGATAGCCTTGACAGTTCTATATCGAGAGGTACAGGTACACCGGTGAGCAACGGGCTTAAAGAACGTGAGGCTGAAGACCTTTTGGCATCGCTAATGCAAAACCATAAAATATGCTGCTTCGAGGTGACAGAAGTAAACCCTACACTTGACAAAGAAAACCTGATGGCTGAAATAGCTTTTAATATTTTGCAAAGAAGCGTCAACCTGTTATTGGTTAACTAAGATTTCATTTTTTCTATATTATCTATAATGATAAAGGGCTACAAATTTGTAGCCCTTTATCTATTTCATCAACCAGAAAGTTATTACCTCAACAAGGTTACATTACCCTGGTAGCGTTCGTTAGTATTGTTTACAAAGGTTACATCTATCAGGTAGATATAAACACCTTGTGGTTGCATTTCACCGTTGTATTTACCATCCCAGCCACGGCCATTGGTGCTGTTGCTTTCAAATATTTTCTTACCCCAACGGTCAAATACAGTCATGGTATAGCTTTGTACACCTCTTGACATGAATTGCCTTGGCAGGAAGTAATCATTATTGCCATCACCATCCGGCGTAAATACATTCGGTATATCCACGTAGCAATTTTTAGCTACCAATATGCTATCCGTTGTAGAACATCCGTCTTCAGTAGCTGTAACAGAGTATGTACCGGGATGCCTTACCAGTATAGAACTTGTAACATCTTGTGTTTGTACATTCCATAGGTACTTGATCTTAGGATTTCCTTGGTTCAGGTTATCACCAATCCTTACAGGTGCACCATTAGGACACATTGCAGTATCGCTGCCCAATTCTATTAAAGGATATGGTTTAACTACAATTTTCTTCTTTTTAACTGTATCGGGACATATACGGTTGAATAAGGTAAATGTTACATTATATGTACCTGCGCGCTCGTAGGTATATACTACATTAGGTGTATCAGTCAGTCCATTATTATCTCCAAAATCCCATCCTGTAGTCAGGCTGCCAAGTCTTGAAAATTCACCGGTGAAGGCGATGGTTTTACCTAAGCATATTGAAGTGTCGGACGCAGTAAAATCTATCGCACCTGTTGAATCAACTAAGATTGTTCTTTTAAATGAGTCGACACAACCAAGGAAGTCAATTGCATACAAAGTAGGTGTAAATATGCCCGCTTTAGTATATAAGTGCGAAACGTCTTTATCATCGCTTGAATCGCCATCTCCAAATGCCCAATAGAATGCATGGTTACTACCTGCTATTGGGGCTGACGTACGGTTAGTGAAGTTAATGTCCATTTTACCCTGGCAAATCTTAGCGGTATCCACATCAAAACTATCAATTAGAGGATGAAATATGGTTACAGCCTGCAAAGCAGTGTCTTTACAACCGTTAAATGCAGCAAGTGTAATATTATAATTTACCGGGTTGGGATTGTTGTTATCGTACGGCTGCACGTATGCACTATCGTCCCAATTAGCACCTATCGGGTTAAGTATTGTTCCACCTGCGGGTGAAAAGAACCAGGATATAGAAGAGGCACCGGTTGAAGTATTGTGTATCACAAACGTATCACCCGTACAGCCAAACTTCTGATCAACAGTAAATTGAGCAGTCACGTCCGGATTCAGAACAAGATCCCAGGTTAATGTATCTGACCGGCAACCCTGAATACCTTCTGCATATTCATAATAAGTACCCTCATCAGAAGGCTGTACATCTTCGATAATTAAAGTATCAAGGTTGTGAAAAACAGGTGCCCAGTTTTCATTGAACCAGTTATAAACAACCCCGCCTATACCTCCTACAGTAACTGTTCCTTTTATTTTAACAGTATCCCCTTTACAAAAAGTTTTCATGGGCACCGGAGAAGTGATAACTGGTTTACCTGGAGTTGTACGAATAAATACATTTACGGTATCTTTATATACGCAGGCTCCTCTTGTAGCTACTAGTTCATAATTACCTGTACCGGTAGCATTAATATTAGGACGTTCTACATTTGCGCCATTAGCAGTCCACGCAGGAGTACCAAGGAATGTCCAGGTAAATGTTGTATTGGGGAACTCGGTGCCATATAAATGAAGTGTTCTTCCTGAGCAAGGTGTATCGCTGGTGGCATCTAATCTTTGCAGGCAGGTGTCATCATCAAATTCTAATTCGAATAGCACGCCACCAGCCGCAGGATTGCTGAATTTGTGCTCTACTTTAAAATCATATATCAAACCTGGGGCACCATCAATTATTACCTGGGTTGTACTAGGTGTTCCTGAGGTTGAGGTAAGGTTGTTATTAGCATTTACCGAACCAGTACCAGCTGTTATTGGTAAACAAACATCATTATCGCCAATATCCCTTGCCTTAACATCATAATGTACACCATTGATGTAAAAAGCAACTTCATCGTTCGATTGAATATCAGCGAAGTTTACTTTTACTTTAGTTGCATATTTATCGAAATGAAAGTTGATATCCTCCCTTCCGTAACCGCCTACAAGATAAGGGCCTGTGCCGCATATAGTTTGTGGTATAGGTGACAAAGCAACACTGGCAGTACGCGTAATAGTAATATTATGCGTAGGAATAGTATTACCAGGGTACGATGCTGTGCCCGATGTATGGGTTACCGGGCCTAGCTGCGCCTGTGCTAGGGTCGTGAATAAACCTAAAAGCGTGAATAGGAATAAAATTTTACGCATTTCTTAGTATTTATTTATGGTTGTTAGTATAAGTTATTATGAAAATTATTATATTATTTCGCAGCTACTAAAATAGTAAAAAAAGTTAAGTTTTCTATTTTATAAACCTTTTTATCTTTTTGTTGCTAACAATATTGGCAAATCTGCTTACGTCTTATCTTCGCACCCATGAAATTCCTTATCGTCGGGCTGGGCAACATTGGTTTTGAATATGATGGCACACGCCACAATATTGGTTTCGATGTTGCTGATAGCTTTGTTATAAAGCATGGAGGCACCTTCAATTTAGATAGACATGCTTTTTTGGCAAAAAGTAAGTGGAAAGGCAAAGATTTTTTTGTGATAAAGCCTACCACATATATGAACTTAAGCGGAAAAGCCCTTAAATACTGGATGGACAAGGAAAAAATACCCATCGAAAATGTTTTGGTAATAGTAGATGACCTGGCACTCCCTTTAGATACCCTTCGTTTAAGGCCATCAGGCAGTGATGCAGGGCATAACGGATTGAAAAATATACAGTTAATGCTCCAAACGGATAAATACCCACGTCTGAGGTTTGGTATTGGCAGTAATTTTTCAAAAGGCAGGCAGGTAGATTTTGTTTTAGGCAAATGGACGGATGAAGAATTACCGATAATAAAAGATAAGATATTGAAGAGCATTGATATTATTGAGAGTTTCGCTACGCTGGGAATAGAACGAACAATGAATATATACAATAAATAGAGCCTTGTAGAGAGGCCCTGTTTATTAAAAACATTAGCGTAGCAAGGTCAAATTGCCATTGTAGTGTTCCTGGCTGCCATTTACAAATGCTACATTGATGATGTACACATAAACACCCATAGGTTGCACCACATTGTTATAGGTACCATCCCACCCTCTGCCATTAGTACTGTTTGTAACAAATATCTGTTGCCCCCACCTGTTGAATATGTTCATTTCAAAAGAGGTAACGCCTTTAGCAAGAAACTGGCGAGGAAGAAAATAGTCGTCATACCCATCACCATTGGGTGAAAAAGCATTGGGTATGTTCAGGAAACAATTATTACTCACTATTACGGTATCAGTCGATGAGCATCCATCTATTTCTACAGTAGCAGCATAGCTGCCTGCATGTCTTATTGTTACGCCCGAGGTAGTAGCATGCGATTCATCGTTCCATTGCCATTTAGCTTTGCTATTATTTTCATTGATCCTGTCTTTCAAAGTAACGGGTTTACCATTAGGACATATATCAGTATCCGGCCCCAGATTTATTTTAGGTTGGGGTTTGACCACTATGTTTTCTGTGTATTGCACAGCCGGGCATATCCGGTATTGGGCCGTATATTTTACAGCGTAT
>CBFGNI010000248.1:0-4099 GCA_965650105.1 uncultured bacterium
TTTTCTGGACCATCACACACTTTGCAAAGAAACTGGTATCGCCAAATGCTGACGGACCCGGTTCTATGAATACGGCCCTAATAATGGGTGCTGGTCTTGTAGGTGCTTTGGCTTATACCTTCTCAGATACATTCTGGTTCTCGGCTGTTGAGGCTGAAGTTTATGCAACCTCATCTTTCTTCACAGCCCTTACATACTGGGCTATCCTTAAGTGGGAACACATTTCCGATAAACCGTATGCCGATCGCTGGCTGGTATTTATCGCTTACCTGCTGGGCTTATCCGTAGGCATACACTTACTGAACTTACTGGCCATACCGGCTATAGCTATTGTGTACTACTTCAAACGCTACGAATACAGCCGTATGGGCTTATTCCTTGCGTTTATCGGAGGTTGTGTAGCACTTGGTATAGTACAGTTTGGTGTACTGCAAGGCTTACCAATATTAGCGTCTAAATTCGACCTGCTTTTTGTAAATAGCTTCGGCCTGCCTTTCGATTCAGGCGCTATTACATTTATAGTTTTGCTGATAGCTGCGCTTGTATGGTCGATAACCTTTGCAAAACGTAAGGGCCATTACCTGCTGCATACATCGCTACTGGCGCTTACCTTCATCATTATAGGTTTCTCCAGTTACCTGGCGCCTATCATCCGCTCAAGGGCCGATGTACCTATTGATATGACCAACCCTGATAATGCAATCAGCCTTACCTCTTATATACAACGCGAGCAGTTTGGTTCACAGCCATTATTGTACGGCCCTGATTTTACCGCACGCCCTGTAGATTACAAATCGAACGGAGATAAATACGCCCGCTCGAAAAAAGATGGTAAGGATCATTATGAAGTGGTTGGCCAAAAACTGGAACAAGTATTTGACGATGCTGACAAGCGTTTCTTTCCACGTATATGGGATATGAACGATGCAGGCCACGTAAGTTTTTATAAAAACTACCTTGGCTTATCGGATGGTGAAACACCCACTTCTGCCGATAACCTGAACTACTTCTTCAATTACCAGCTAAACTGGATGTGGTGGAGGTATTTTATGTGGAACTATGCCGGCCGCCAGAATGACTTTGAAGGACAAGGTGAGGCTAAGAACGGTAACTGGATATCAGGCATTAAACCAATAGACCAAATGCGTGGCCTGGGCGACCTGGATAAAATGCAGGATGGCTATAAGAATAGCCCTGCCCGCAACCAGTTATACTTTCTGCCATTCATACTGGGTATTCTTGGCCTGGTGTACCAATTCAACAGAAGAAAAGAAGATGGTATTACCATACTTATATTGTTCTTCTTCACAGGTATAGCTACTGCCATATACCTGAATATGCCACCGGTACAACCACGTGAGCGTGACTATGCCTTTGCGGGATCGACATACGCTTTTGCTATATGGATAGGCCTGGGAGTGCTAATGGTAAACCAGTGGATACAAAAGGCCGTAAAAGCAAGCGCGGGTGCATACCTTACCGTAGCACTTTGCCTTGTTGCCGTACCAGCGCTTATGGCTAAGGAAGAATGGGATGACCATGACCGGTCGAACAAAACACTGGCAAGGGCAACGGCTTATAATACGCTTATGTCGCTGGCGCCTAATGCCATACTCTTCACCTTTGGCGATAACGATACCTACCCCGTATGGTATGCACAGGAAATAGAAAATATAAGACCTGACGTACGCGTTATCAATATGAGCCTGCTGGGTATTGACTGGTATGTGGACCAACTGAACTATCGTATTAATGATGCGGATGCCGTACCTATGATATGGAAAAGGGATGACTACCTTGGCGACAGAAGAAATTATGTACGCTATTATAAAAGCCCGCAGATACCACAGGACAGGTATTTTAACCTGATAGATATCTGTAAGTTCATGATAAGTGAAGACCCGCAAAACAAACTGCAATCGATGGGTAGCACTGAAACAGAAAACTTCTACCCTACCAAGAATTTCTTTATACCATCATTGTCAAGAGAAGAATTGCTGAAGAATGGAATGATAAAAGATTCCGATACAATGAATATGGATACGGAGATCAAATTCACCTTCCCTAAAGACATTGCATACAAAGATGATATAGCAACGCTAAACATCATTGCGGCAATAGCACAGCAGGGCTGGAAACGTCCTATTTATTTTGGTGGCGGCTTGCCGGGAGATAACTACGTAGGCCTTGAAGACTACATGCGCCTGGAAGGCACCGTGTACAGGCTGATGCCATATAAAATACGCGAACAAGTACGCCTGATGCAGGAAGAAATGGGCACTGTTGATGTTGACAAAACCTACGACCTGTTCATGAACAAATATATATGGGGCAATGCCAACCGCAGCGACGTGTATTTCGATGAGAAGAACCGTATTATGTTTACAGCTTACCGTGTAAATGCGGGCCGCCTGGCTGCAGAGCTTGCACAACGCGGCAGGAACGCAGAAGCTAAAAACGTGCTGGATAAAGTAATGACCGGTATCAGTGAACGTTCGAACTTCTACGACGCCGGCGCTTATTATGTAGCAGTAGGATATTACAGGGCAGGTGTAAAAGATAAAGCACGCGAACTATCGAGAAAGATAATACGCAATGCTGAAGATGATATCAATTATATACTTTCGTTGCCTGAATCGAGAAGAGAAGGTTCCGGCAATGAAATAAGGCGCGACCTTACCATGCTGAACCTTTTAGGTAATGCTGCCAAGGTATCGGGCGATGCGGATGCAGCTAAAGAATTTGAGAATAAATTCAACCTGTTGCTGCAACGTACACAACAGTACATTCAATAAAGAACAACTCATTACATTTGCAAATGCCTTCAATATGAAGGCATTTGCTTTTATACCTGCAAAAATGAAATCATCAACTCTATTTCTCATTATACTATTAACTGCGGCAAAGTGCGGTGCACAAATTTCTGACACAAAAGCAGTGTTTGTGAAACTACCTACCTATACCAAACGGCTGGCCTATTATAAAGAAAATAACAGCAATGAAAAGTGGCTGCAACTACAGGAGGATGTAGATAGCATAACACGCTATATTATAACAGACTTTACTGATAATTTTGCGTTTGCCCCAGTCTATTATTTCTATGATACTACCTTATATTTGGTAAAAGAAGGCCAGCCCGGTAAAGCATTGTTTAAAGCAAATTTCGCGGCTATTACTACTCAGGAACTGGAAGCCATAGGCAATAAATACCTTGTGATAGAATACGGACTTAGTGAATATGATGCGACGAAAGGAATGTATAGATTGAAAACCTATTACCCGAATATGGAACTTGTAAACATACCACTTATTGTAAAAGGAAGATTTGACAATAGTAATACCTATTACTCTCCCAAGTTTAAAATAGGTTACCGGGGGGAAGCCCGGATACTATCAAAAAAATTAGAACGCCACACTGATGGCTGGTAAGGGTATGTCATTTTACTTTTACATAAGTGTAGCATAAGCCATGTTTGTGTAATTTTAGCCAATAAGTGAAGCAATGAACAAGAAAATATTATTATACATTTTGCTGGGCATTCTCATGGCCCAACCTGCTGTTGGACAAAAGCAAAACAATAGAGCTGCCAGCTTACGACGCTTAAAAATGGAGGCAAAACAACGCCCCCCTAAAGCGATACTGGTAGAAATATTTATGCGTGAACGCCTGATGAACCACTATGTTAGCAGCAAACAAACTAAAAAAGAGGCTGCACTAAAACGAGATATTGAAGGTGTAAAAAATGCAATAGTTGCTGATTTTTCCGACAACTACACCTACGGGCCGGTATATTTCTTTTACGATACCGATGCGGATGCCGTACGAGCCAAAAAATTTGAAGGTGTATTGATGGATAAAGACCTGAAGCCTGCTAAAAACATAGTATTAACACCTACAGACAGCAATTATTTTATTGTTTATTTTGGTACTACAGCCGGTTCGGGTTCAACAAGTTCATTTGGCTTTAGCGACAACCATGGCGATAACGAACTCCGTTATTCATCGGGCACAATAAAAAGAGAAGCATACAGGTTGCAGCTTCTTGACCCAAATTTTAATGAGTTGCCTCAATATGTGGTACGCGATGCTTATAATATG
>CBFGNI010000249.1:0-4097 GCA_965650105.1 uncultured bacterium
ACCAATGCAAAAAAAAGTTGCTTTTGCATTGTATTGCTTTAGTTGCTCTAAAACAAAAGGAGTAGCCGTGGGGTGTGGCCCGTCATCGAAAGTGAGGTATACAGCGGCGTCATCGGGCATGCGCCAAATGAGGTTACTATATAATTTCCTTAGCCACCATGAAGCTTTTACTTTATATAAAGCCATTGTGCAAACCAACGAAACTTTTAGCCTTGCATCAAATTTTAGATATATCTTCTTTGCGTATATAGCCTTCGCGACCATCAGGTAGCTTAACCTGTATCCACGCACCAATTTCAGCTTCCCATTTTACAGTGGTGCCTTCAGGTATCAGGCTCTGTATCTTGCCTTTCTCAGGTTCGGTAAGCAGTGGTGCATCGTTTTGCATTACCACGCCGGCAGTGCTGTTCTGCTTATTAGCTGCCGACACTACCGAGATGAATAACACCAGCAACCAGAGTACAGAAACAAAAGGAGCTACCTGCGACGGTACATTACTGGCTTTACCAAAACGCCTTGCGAGTAAAAGGCCAATAAGCCCAATAAATAGTACCAGGCTTAGTACGGCCCAGATAGTAGCATTGCTGCCAGCGGTAATATTTTGCCACCAGCGCACGAAGAAAATATTTTGCATAGCTGCTATACGGTTGGGTATGCGGCTTTGCGCAACCAGCAGGTTATCTTGCGCCTCTTTATATGAAGGCCTTAGCTTAAGTGCGCGCTCATAGTTAAGCACAGCAGGGCCTATCTGGTTAAGACGATAATATGTATTGCCGAGATTGTAATACACTACTGCATCGCCCGGAGAAATTGCGGCTATCTTTTCAAAGTAAAATAATGCACTATCGTATTGCCTGGAGCTGTAGTAACCATTGGCTTTTTTCCACCAGCCGGCATTATAGCTATCGGCAAAAGCGGTATAGCCTGTTACAAGCAACAGTAATAAGATATATGCTAAACGTCTCATGCTTTTGTATTGAAAAAATCTTCGAGTTTACTGATGACCTCTATTGCCTGCTGATACACTTGCGGCATTTGCTGGGCAGCACCCGCAGGTGAATATAATGCAAGTTCACATTCATCTACCAGTTGCTTAATATCTTCACGCAAAGGCGCGGGCAGATTTTTAGATGCAAGTGCCTGCGATGCAGTATCGCGCGAAAGTGAAGATAATGGTATGCTTAATTTATCGCTCAGGTATAACCATATAGCCTTCGATATTTCATCGTAAAACAAACGTGGCTTATTTTCTTCCAGTAGTTTACGTGCTGCGGCCAGTCTCTTTAATGCTACTTTATTAGCGCGCCTGCTTCTGAGCAAAACGCTGTCTTTCGATAATTCATCTTCGCGCCTGCGCCATACAGCCAACACTATAAATGCAAATACAGGCAATGAATATACCGACCAGTAGCCGACAGTATATACCAATGGCTTGCTGTTGTATGTAAGCTTATTAAGCGGCCTGGTATCTATATCGTGTATATCGGTAAGCGCTACATTTTTAGCTACCATGCCGGGCTTGTAGTTCTTGCCTTGTTTCACATGTATTGTTACCGGTTGTGTTTGCAGTGTTACATATTTGCCTGCCTGAGGGTCGAAATATGTGAATGCCACTGGCGGTATCCGGAAGTCGCCCGGAGTTTGCGGGCTTATTGCATAAGTAAGAATTTTTGAACCGCTAATGGTAGTTGTACGCCCGGTAATAGTATCTATTATCGTAGGGTCGAAAGCATCCAGCCCGTTAGGCAGTTTAAGCGCAGGCGCCTGTATCAGCTTCAGGTTGCCGCTGCCTGTAATAGTTAGCTTATAGTTCAGCGCATCATCGGTTGTAAGTTCCGTCTTATCAATTTTACCATCGATAGTAAATCTCCCCACGGCGCCACCATATTCATCAGGTTTACCTTCTGCGGGCAATGGTGATACGTCAATTTTCACAGGTGTACTTTTCAGGTGCACTTTTACATCCCTGTACGAAACTGAATTAAAAAAATCGTCGTTGAAGAACGGATCGTTCATCATAAGGCTGCCAAAAAGCGGGTCATCAGCAAAAGGATTATTACGCTTTACCTGCTGCACTATACGCGCCACACCTTCTGCTTCAGCGGGATCCAGCTCGAGCGTACCTGTTTGCTGCGGGAAGAGCGCCGATTTTTTCAGTGTAAATACCTGGTATTTTTTACCGTCAATTATTTCTTCTACCGGCTTTATATTCGGCTTAGCCAGTTCAAAATCTTGCGTCCAGAAACCATTGAGTGTTGGCAGCTTAGAAATAGCCACATTCATAGGCACCCGCGAATAAAGTTTATATGTGGCAGTGACCTGTTCACCCACATGCACTTTATTCTTGTCCACATTCACTCTTATGAAGAGGTCTTTACCTAAATTTTCCTGCGTGGTAGTTGGTGCTACCGCAGAAGCCTGGGGCTGCTGTTGCTGGCGCTGCTGGTATTGTTGCTGGCGCATAGCCTGCAGTTGCCTTTGGCGTTGCTGCATCATTGCCACAAAGGGATCTTCATCAAAAATATCGCGGCTGCGTTGTTGTTGTTGTTGCGGCTGCCTTTGTACCAGGCTACCGGGCACTACCTGTACCGGTATCGCATTAGATTGATAGGAATGCCCTTCCGCATCTTTGGCAATAGCTGAAGGCACCGTAAGGTTGCCCGTATGCTTGGGAACAAGTACGTAAGTAAGCGATACGTTGACGGTTTGGGTGGTGCGGCCATTTACATAAGATATCTGGCTGCTTTGCGACTGAAACGGGCCCGCCGCTATCTCAAAATCTTTATTGAGACCCTGCGGAATTAAACTTTGCAGGTTGGTAGCATCTTGAATAGTGTAGGTGACCTGTAACTGATCTTGCACACCTATTTTACCTGCACTGGCCGATGCGGAAAATACCACATTTTGCGCCCACGCACTGCAACCTGAAAGTATGAACAAACAGGTTAGGTGTAACTGCCGGTAATAATTTGAAAGTCTCATTTCTATCAACTACAAAAATAAATTGAAGTAGTCGTGTATCTCAACCCGCTCGGTTAAAGGTTAGTTAAAAAAGAAATTATATATCTCCTTGCAGTGGCCGCAGTATAATGTTATCCACATTAGCTGAAGGAGAAAGCGAATATGCAGACCAAAGTGCATCGGCAACATCTGTTACTTTCATAATACGGTCCTGAGCTATACCGCTACCCTCCCAAGAGCGGCTATAGGTAGCACCAGGGCAAATAGAAGTAACTTTTATGCCCTCCGTCATGAGCTCATATCGCAGATTATCGGAAAAGCCCAGCAAGGCATATTTAGTAATACTATACGCACCACCATTTGGGTATGCGCGAAGGCTGGCAACCGAGCACATATTGAAGATATGCGAGCCGGCATTCCTTTTCATGCGGGGCAACACCTGCCGCGTAATATGATATGCGCTGAACAGGTTAATATTCATTAACGTTTCCAGATGGCCTTCCGGCTCATCGGCCAGCTTACCGGGGAAATATAACCCTGCATTGTTCACCAGCACATCTATAGTATCGAAATGAGCCAATACCTGTTTTACGAAATTGAGTGCGTCCTGCTTAATGGCAAGGTCGGCGCGATGTGCTATTATTTGAGCAGCAGGATATTTTTCTTTCCACTCATTTTCTACCTTATGAAGATCGGTAAGGCTACGCGCACATACAGCCACCGAAAAACCATTATCCAGCAGCTTTTCCGCAATAGCTTTCCCAATACCCTGGGTAGCACCTGTTACAATTGCATACGGCATGAGTTGTAATTTAGATGCTAAAAATTAAAAAACAATATTTTGTTTTGCCTAAGATGAATACCAACCACTCTGATAAAAAGAATATAGTACTCAACTGGAGCTCGGGCAAAGACGCGGCGCTGGCATATCACCTACTCTCGAAAAGCGTTGAATATAATGTAACACAACTCCTCACTACGGTAAACAAGAACTACAACCGCATAGTAATGCATGGCGTACGTGAAGAACTGCTGGATGCACAAGCCGCCGCTATGGGCATGCCGCTGAAAAAAATATATCTGCCCGAAGCGCCGGACGATGAAACGTATAAAGCTGAAATGTTGCAAACACTTAC